>NZ_JACARP010000086.1:0-9504 GCF_013386595.1 Brevundimonas sp. P7753
CCGAACGGGGCGGGCAAGTCCAGCGCCATTCGCGCGGGGCTGGGACTGACGCCCTTGCACAGCGGCGTGGCGAAGCTGGGCGGCGAGGATGTCCGGCGTCTGTCCGAGCGAGAGCGCGGGGCGCGGGCGGCCTATCTGCCGCAGGAGCGGCATATCGCCTGGAACCTTCCGGCCATCGAGGTGGCGGCCCTGGGCGCGCCCTTCCTGTCATGCGTCGAGGCGCTGGAGCGTGCGCGGGCGGCGTTGGACGAGGTCGTGGGGGGGCATCTGGCCGAGCGCGGCGTGGCCGAGATGTCGGGCGGCGAGCGGGCGCGGGTGCTGCTGGCGCGGGCGCTGGTGGTTCAGGCGCCCTTGCTGCTGGCGGATGAGCCGATCGCCGGGCTGGACCCGGACGCGCAGTTGCTGGTTCTGGAGCGGCTGCGGGCGCGGGCCGATGCGGGCGGGGGCGTGCTGGTCAGTCTGCACGACCTGACGCTGGCGGCGCGGGTGGCGGACCGGGTGGTTGTGCTGGACGCTGGGCGGGTGGTCGCGGATGCGGCGCCGGTCGAGGCCTTGGCGCCGGGGGTGCTGCGGTCAGTCTTTGGTCTTGGCGGGGGTTGGGTCGAGGGACCCGACGGGCCGCTGCTGGCGGCGAGGCGGCTTTCCGGCGGCGGCTGAGCGGCGGGCCGATTGCACTGTGCGGCGAAAAAAACAGTGCAATTAATGCAATGGGCGAGGCTTCAATGCTGCCGTCATCCTCGGGCTTGACCCGAGGATCGGGCTGTCCGCCTGCGCGACCTTGGCGAGGGTGAGCGCGCCCCTGCGCTGGATCCTCGGGTCAAGCCCGAGGATGACGGAGTCAATGGAGCGGGATGGCGGCGCGGGGCGAGATCGCTGCGATGTCAAAGACCAGGAAGGCGATCCTAGCCTGGCTTCTGAGTGCGGCGCGCTGAAGGCTGGAAATGGGGCTGGAAGGCCCGCTGTGGCTGGGTTGGGTCTGCTGAAGATAAAAAGATGGCGGTCGCCCCTCTCGTGATCCGAAAGGGGCGATGCGCGCGTTACGGCTGATAGGAACGCGGGCCGCTGTTGGGCGGGGTGCCGCGGGCAAGGTCGGCGGACGGCGTCAGCGGGGCTGAGCCGCCGTTCAGGCGGGCGCGATAGACCTGCATGTTTTCCATGACCCGCATCATGTAGTTGCGCGTTTCGGTGAAGGGCGCGCATTCGATGAAGTCGATGGGGTCGACCTGCTGGCTGCGCGGGTCGCCGCAGCGGGCCACCCATTGCGGCGGACGGGCGGGGCCGGCGTTGTAGCCGACCGTCGCCAGCAGGGGCGAACCGCCGAAGTTGTTGGTCAACTCCGCCAGATGATAGCTGCCCAGACGCATGTTGACGTCGGGGTCCCACAGTTGATCCGGCGAGAAGGGGAGGCCCATGCGGCGGGCTACGCCCTGGGCCGTGGCGGGCAGGAACTGCATCATGCCGCGCGCGTCGGCGCCGGAGCGCGCCATGGGATCAAAGCTGGATTCCTGGCGCGTGATAGCCAGGGTGAACTCCAGCGGCGCCGCGCCCGAGGTCTGGGGCGGGATGCGCACCGGATACATGCGTTCAGGCATGACGAAGCCGCGCTGGCTGGCGGCGCGACCGACCATCATGGAGCCGAACTGGTCGCCATAGCCCTGCATCAGGTCGAACAGCTGCGACAGGTCGTAGGGCGAGGGCAGGGTGTCGTCGAGGTGATAGGCGAAGACCCGCATCAGCTTCTTTTCACCCGCCGCGCCCAGGATGCGGGTGGCGCGGACGACCTCGTTGCTCTCGAAGCGGTTGACGTCCTCCGGCGTCGGGGCGGGTTCGCCGGGCAGGGTCAGGGTGGTGATCCCGGCCTTTTCGGCGGCGAGCTGGCCGTAGAAGGTCTGCCAGTGTTCGGCGCCCGCCTGATACCAGCGCTGGGCGCCCGCGCGGTCGCCGCGGGCCTCGGCGGCGCGGCCCAGCCAGTAGAGGGCGCGGCCCTGGGTGATCGGGGTGGAGGAGCTGTTGCGCAGAACCTCGAAGTGTTGGGCCGCGGTCGCGGGGTCGTTCAGCTTGGTCAGGGCGACCCAGCCGGCGAAGAACTCGGCGTCCACCTTGCGCTCGCCCGAGGGGAAGCCGTGGCCGTTCATGGCGGCGTAGGCGGCGCGGGGATTTCCCTTCTGCAGGGCGTCGAGGAAGTAGTTGCGGCGCTCGCTCCACAGGGTGTCCTGGCCTTCCTTGTGCGAGGGCGCAGGGGGCAGGGCGGACAGCAGGGGGAAGGCTTCGGACTGGCGACCGGCGGAGCGCAGCAGGCGTGCGCGCTCAAGAACTACGGCCGGGTCGTTGGCGACGGCAGGGCTGAGGCCGGCCACGAGGGCGTCGGGAGAATAGGCGGTGCGCAGGGCCATGACGGCGTTGGCGACGGCCTGACGGTCGGCGGGGACCATATAGACCATGGCGCGGGTCGCCGGGCCGTGCGGGCCGAGCAGCAGCATGTTGAGACGGGCGACGTGATCGTCCGTGTTCAGCCATCCGCCCCAGCGGTTGGCGATCGTGGATTGCTGCGCTTCTTCGAACGAACGATTGCGCCACCAGTCGCGGATCAGGGCCTGGGCTTCGCGGCGCTGGCCCTTTTGCTCCAGGGCCCCGGCCAGGGCGATCGCGCCCTCGGCAGTCGTCGGAGCCGCGCCGTTGAAGAAGGCGACGACGGTATCAGGCGAGGCGTTGGCCATGCCCAGGGCGCGCTCGCCCGCCGCCCGGCGCGAATCACCGCGCGGCCAGTTGGCGAGGTCGGTCTGGGCGCGGGCCAGATCGGTGAAGGACAGCTGTTTGTCCGAGGTGTCGACCAGGGCCCATTCGACCAGCTTCCTGGCCGTCGGGTCGGAAATGCGGCTCATGATCGACTGCGTGCCGATCACGTCGCGGGCGCGGGCCGAGGCCAGACCTTGCTGGAATAGGGCCATGTCCTGGTCGCTGATGACCCCGTTCTGGCTGGAGGCATAGGGCGCAGGCGTGCTGTTCAGCACGTCCTGGGTTGGCGGAGTCAGAATCGCCAGGGCGGCGGCCACGGTCGTCGCGATCATCAGATGTCCGATCCTCATTCATCACTGGTTGCGGCCGAGCGGCGAGCAACCTACGCTCCCTGCCTCTTCAAAAGGGCGGCGTGCCGCCCGAAACTCCGCGCAGGTAACTTGTTTCAATGACCGCCCCCTTGTTCAAGGGCGTGATCACCGCCTTGATCACACCTCTTCGTGACGGAAACGTGGACGAAGGGGCTTTTGAAAAACTCCTGGAACGCCAGATCGCTGCCGGCGTCCATGGCGTGGTCCCTGTCGGCACGACGGGGGAGAGCGCCACCTTGCGCATGGACGAGCACAAGCGGGTGATCGAGCAGTGCGTGAACATCGCCGCGGGCCGCGTGCGCGTGATCGCCGGCGCCGGATCGAACGCCACCCATGAGGCCATCGAGCTGTCGGCCTTCGCCAAGCAGGTCGGGGCTGATGCGACCCTGGTGGTGACGCCCTATTACAACAAGCCGTCTCAGGAAGGCATGATCGCCCATTTCGAGGCGATTTCTGACGCCGTTCAGATTCCCATGATCCTCTACAACGTGCCGAGCCGTTGCGGGGTTGATCTGTCGAACGAGGCGGTCGCGCACCTGGCGAACAATCCGAACATCGTCGGCATCAAGGACGCGACCAGCGACATCTCGCGGGTCAGCTGGATGCGCAGCCATATCAACGGGCCGTTCGACCTGATCAGCGGCGATGACGCCACCTGGCTGGGCTATGCCGCCAGCGGCGGCGTGGGCGTCATCTCGGTGACGTCCAATGTCGCGCCGGAAGCCATGGTCGCCATGTATGACGCCGTCGCGGCGGGCGACTACGCGACGGCGCGGACCTGGCAGGACCGTCTGATCAGCCTGCACAAGGCCCTGTTCCTCGACAACTCGCCGTCGCCGGCCAAGTACGCCCTGGCGAAGCTGGGCCTGTGCGGCGAGGAGGTCCGCCTGCCGCTGTCCCTGACCCGCGACGCCGTCAAGCCGCAGATCGACCAGGCCATGGCGGAAGCCGGGGTTAGCTGATGTCCGCTGATGCGCCCAAGAAGGTGATCGCCGAGAACCGGCGCGCGCGCTTCGACTATTTCCTTGAGGACTATATCGAGGCCGGAATCCAGCTGCTGGGGACCGAGATCAAGGCGCTGCGCGACGGTCGGGCCAATATCGCCGAAAGCTATGCGGCGGTGGAGGGGCGCGAGATCGTCCTGATCAACTCGGACATTCCGCCCTACAAACAGGCCAACCGCTTCAACCACGAGCCGCGCCGCCACCGGAAGCTGCTGCTGCACCGCAAGCAGATCGACAAGCTGATCGGCGCTGTCCAGCGCGACGGGCGGACCATCATTCCGGTCCGGCTGTATCTCAACGAAAAGGGCAAGGCCAAGCTGGAGATCGCTCTGGCCAAGGGCAAGAAGCTGCACGACAAGCGCGAGGCCTCGGCTGAGCGCGACTGGCAGCGCGACAAGGCCCGCCTGATGCGCGACAAGGGCTGAGTTTGCGGTTCCGCTTTGCGGCGGGACCGACGCGCGATAAACGACGATTTCATGGGGCGCGTCTTGCGGAGTTCACGGTGAAGATAGCCGAACGCTGGTTCGTTATGGCGGGCGTCGCCTTGCTTGGCGGCATCGCTCTGGCCGGGCTGGTCGTGGCCGTCTATGCGGCCTGGGTGCTGCATGACATGCCGGATGCGTCCGAGTTGGCGGACTATCGCCCGGCGACGGCCACGCGCGTGTTTGCGGGCGACGGGACCCTGATCGGCGAGTTTTCGGACGAACGCCGCATCTACGTCACCTATGATCAGGTGCCGGAGCAGGTGATCCACGCCTTCCTGGCGGCGGAAGACAGCCACTTCTTCCAGCACGGCGGCATCGACGTGTCCGGCATCGGCCGCGCCATGTTCAAGAACGTCTTCAATGTCGTGTCGGGACGGCGGCTGGAGGGCGGTTCGACCATCACTCAGCAGGTGGCCAAGAACGTCCTGCTGACCAACGAATCCAGCCTGAACCGCAAGTTGAAAGAGGCCATCCTTTCCAGCCGCCTGGAAGCGACCCTGACCAAGGAACAGATCCTCGAACTGTATCTGAACGAGATCTACCTGGGCTATCGCTCCTATGGCGTGGCCTCGGCGGCCTACAACTATTTCGGCAAGTCGCTGAACCAGCTGACGCCCGACGAAGCGGCCTTCCTGGCGGCCCTGCCCAAGGGGCCGAACAACTATAATCCGAAACGCCATCCCGAGGCCGCCAAAGGCCGCCGCGACTGGGTTCTGGGCGAGATGGCCGACAACAGGTGGCTGACGCAGCAGGAACTGGCGACGGCTCTGGCCCGCCCGCTGAACACCCGAGCGGCGCCGCGTCGGGCCGAATACGCCGACGCCGACTTCTTCGTCGAGGAGGCGCGCCGTCGCGCCATCGGCCTGTTCGGTCAGGAAGAGGTCAACCGCGGCGGCTATTACCTGCGCACGACGCTGGATCCCAAGCTGCAGTCCGCCGCGCGCGACGCCCTGATGAACGGTCTGGAGCGCTATGACCGCCGCCACGGCTGGCGCGGCGCCTGGGGCACGACCGATTTCGCACCGGGCTGGCAGGCCGCCGCCCTGAAGAAAAACACCCCGCCGGAACGCCGCACCTGGCAGGCCGCCGCCGTCGAAAGCGTCAGCGGCAACACTGTGCGCGTCCGTTCGGCCAAGGATGACCGCACGGGTTCGCTGATCGTATCCGACGCCGCCTGGGCCAACGCCAACCGTCCGCTGAAGCGCGGCGACCTGATCTTTGTCGAACCGCAAGGCGGCCAGTATGCGCTGAAGCAGGTGCCGGCGGTGAACGGCGCCCTGGTGGCCATCGAGCCGCAGTCGGGCCGGGTCCTGGCCATGGTCGGCGGCTATTCCTACGCCCTGTCCAGCTTCAACCGCGCGACTCAGGCCAAGCGTCAGCCTGGCTCGGCCTACAAGCCCTTCGTCTATGCGGCGGCGCTGGAGGGGGACTTCAACCCCGCCAGCATCGTTCTGGACGCCCCGATCAGCTTCCCCGGCGGCGCCAACGGCGGTCGCTGGACGCCTGAGAACTACAGCCGTCAGTACTATGGCCCCCAGACCGTGCGTCGCGGGCTGGAGCTGTCGCGCAACGTCATGACCGTACGTCTGGCCCAGGCGGTAGGCATGAGGAACATCGTCGATCTGTCCAAGAAGATGGGCGTGGTCGACGACATGTCGCCCAACCTGGCCATGTCGCTGGGGGCAGGGGAGACGACGCCCTATCGCATCACCGCCGCCTACGCCGCCTTCGTCAACGGCGGCCGCCGGGTCGATCCCTATCTGATCGAGATGGTTCAGGACCGGAACGGCCAGACCATTCACCGCGCCGACCGTCGCCAGTGCCGCGACTGCGGCCGGGGCTTCAGCGGCCAGGAATCGCCGCGTCTGCAAGATCGCGGGACCCAGGTCATTGACCCGATCACCGCCTATCAGATGAGCTCGATGCTGGAAGGCGTCATCCAGCGCGGCACCGGGGCCGGGGCGCGCAGCCTGGGTCCCTGGGTCGGCGGCAAGACCGGCACCACCAATGAATACCGCTCGGCCTGGTTCGTCGGTTTCTCCAGCGACATCGTGGTCGGCGTCTTCGTCGGCTTTGACGACAACCGCTCGCTGGGCGGCGGGGAGGCCGGTGCGGCGACCGCCGTGCCGATCTTCACCGACTTCATGACGGTGGCCCTAAAAGAGCGTCCTGCGCGACCCTTCGTACGACCCAAGAACGCCGTCTTCCGCACGGTCAACGGCATTGAGGAAGCCTTCCGGCCCGGCACCGAGCGTCAGATCCGTGAAGAGGCGCCGCGTCCGGTTCAGCCAGTGGGTCCACAGAACTATAACGACGTGATCCGCCGCGAGCAGGAGGCTGCGCAGGCGCCGGCTGCGGCCCCGCCCGCCGCCGTCGCGCCGCCGCCGCCGAAGAAGCAGCCGGCTGAGGACTTGAGCGGGCTCTACTGAGGCTCTAGGTAGACCCACCAACCGGCGCGCCTGTCCGCAGGCGCGCCGGTTTTTCATCTTGCTTTCCCTGTCGGTTCGCACGCGGTGCGGACCTGCTTGAGGGAAGGTGTTTGTTTCGCAGGAGATTGCGATGAGACCGGATGTCGAGGCCATGAAGGCCGACATCGAGCAGAGCGTCGCTCTGCTCAGGAGGCGTCTTTGACTGGGATGTCGCGCTTCGAAAACTGGATGAGCTGAACGCTCGGGTCGAAGATCCGACCCTTTGGGACAACCCGGAACAGGCCCAGGCCGTCAGCCGCGATCGCTCGCGTCTGGAAGCCCAGATCAACAGCGTGCGTGCGCTGGAGACAGGTCTTGAAGACGGCGTCATGCTGGCCGACATGGCCGACGAGGAAGGCGACGAAGCCACCCTCGAAGAGGCCCGCGAGCAACTGCGCGGCGTCAAGGATCGCGCCGCGCGCGCCGAACTTGAGGCCCTGCTGTCCGGCGAGGCCGACGGCAACGACGCCTATCTGGAAGTGAACTCCGGCGCAGGCGGCACCGAGTCCAACGACTGGGCCGGGATGCTGCTGCGGATGTATTCGCGCTGGGCCAAGGCCCACGGCTACGAGGTCACGATCGAGGCCATGGAAGAGGGCGAACAGGCGGGGGTCAAGTCGGCCACCATCCTGATCGAGGGACCCAACGCCTATGGCTGGCTGAAGTCGGAATCGGGCGTGCACCGTCTGGTGCGCATCAGCCCCTATGACGCGGCGGCCAAGCGGCACACCAGCTTCGCCTCTATCGGCGTCTCGCCGGTCGTGGACGATACGATCGAGATCGACATCAACCCGTCGGACGTGCGCACCGACACCTATCGCGCGTCCGGCGCTGGCGGTCAGCACATCAACAAGACCGACTCGGCCGTGCGACTGACGCACATTCCGACGAATACGGTTGTGGCCTGTCAGGCCGGTCGTTCGCAGCACCAGAACCGCGATATGGCGTGGAAGATGCTGCGGGCCCGTCTGTACGAACTGGAACTGCAGAAGCGCGAGGCGGCGGCTCAGGCCCTGGCGGACGCCAAGACGGATATCGGATGGGGACACCAGATCCGATCCTACGTCCTGCAGCCCTATCAGATGGTCAAGGACCTGCGGACCGAGGTCGAGACCTCGGATACTCAAGGGGTGCTGGACGGCGATCTGGACGCCTTCATGGGCGCCGCCCTGGCGGCCCGGGTCGGCGAGACCCGCGACGGGAACTAAAAAAGGGGCGGCCCGCAGGCCGCCCCTTTTCATGCGTGCGAGGCGCCGGATCAGGCGGCGGGCTTGGCCTCGACCTTGTCGGTTTTGGGGGCGGCGAGAGCGGCGGGCTTTTCCGGGGCGTCCAGCATGGAGGCGCCGGGCGTGTCGCGCTTGGCCTGGGTGCAGCGGCCCTGGAACCAGGCGCCTTGTTCGATCGACAGCTGCTCCTGGGTGATGTCGCCTTCGATGCGGGCGGTGGCGAACAGCTTGACCTGCTTGGCGACGATGGCGCCGGAGACGCGGCCGCGCACATCCAGAACGTCGGCGTGGACCGTACCCTCGACCGAGCCACCTTCACCGATGGTGACGCGGACGACGCGGATGTCGCCCTTCAGCGAGCCGTCGACCTGAAGTTCGCCTGCGCCTGAGATATTGCCCTCGTATTTCACGCCGGACGACAGGGTCGACAGGCTGGACGAACGCGAGGCGGCGGGGCGCGACGGTTCAGGCGCGCGCGGCGCGGTGGGCGAGGCCGAGGGCGCGGCGGTTGCGGCAGGCTCCGGCGCGGGCGGGATGCCCAACCCGCCGGACGGGCCGTTGTCGAAGGGTTTGCTCTTGTTGAACATGGTGCTCTCCGCATCTCGCCAGCAAGGCCGGCCTAATCCTACTGTTAGCCCCTTGGGCGGCAGTTAGGGTCAGGTTGGCGACCGAGGCAAGCTTGGCCTCAGAGCTTTGCGTGGATCGAAGTGGCCGTCAGAGAGATTGAGCCGCTTCGAGCACCTGTTCGGCGTGGCCCTTGACCTTGACGTTGCGCCAGACGCGGCGGACCAGACCCGCGCCGTCGATCAGGAAGGTCGCGCGCTCGACGCCCATATACTCGCGGCCATAGAGTTTCTTCATCACCCAGGTTCCATAGGCCTCGCAGACCACGCCCTCCTCGTCCGAGCCGAGAATGACCTTGAGGTCGTGCTTGGCCTTGAAGCGGTCGAGCTTCTTAACCGCATCGCGTGAGACGCCGATGACGACAGCATTGGCGGCGCCGAACGCATCGGCCAGGGCCGAGAAGTCCAGACCCTCGGTCGTGCAGCCGGGGGTGTCGGCCTTGGGATAGAAGTAGAGGACGACCGACTTGCCCTTCAGGCCGGCCAGCGTGACGCGGGCGTCGCCGTCGGTGGCGAGGTCGAACGCGGGGGCGGGCTGGCCTTCGGTGATGTCGGTCATTTTTGATCTCCGCTCATCCCGGCGGACGCCGG
>NZ_JACARP010000086.1:9515-85957 GCF_013386595.1 Brevundimonas sp. P7753
CCCGGCGTCCGCCGGGATGAACGGGTTAAACGGGGCGCACCAAGACGATCTTCTTCTTGCCGGCGGCCAGCTTGAACACGCCTTCGGCGTTGACGTCGGCGTCTTCGATCAGGCGCGCGCCGTCAGCGATGGCTTCGTCATTGAGACGCAAGCCGCCGCCCTGGGCCAGGCGACGGGCCTCGCCGTTGGAGGTGCTAAGACCGGCCTTGGTGACGACGGCGGCGATCATGGCGCCGATCACCTCATCACGCGGCAGCTCGACGGTGGGCAGGTCAGCCGAAAGCTGGCCCTTTTCGAAGGCGGCCTCGGCGGCGGCGCGGGCGGCGTGGGCGGCCTCCGAGCCATGCAGCATGGAGGTCGCGGCGTCGGCCAAGGCCTTCTTGGCCTGGTTGATGCCGGCGCCTTCCATGGCTTCGTAAAGCGCGATCTGGTCCAGAGGCAGGTCGGTGAACAGGCGCATGAAGCGACCGACGTCGGCGTCCTCGGCATTGCGCCAGAACTGCCAGTAGTCATAGGGGCTGAGCTGCTCGGCGTTGAGCCAGATCGCGCCTTGAGCGGTCTTGCCCATCTTGCCGCCCGAAGCGGTCGTCAGCAGCGGCGTGGTCAGGCCGAAGGAGGCCTTCTGATCCACGCGGCGCACCAGGTCGACGCCCGAGGTGATGTTGCCCCACTGGTCCGAGCCGCCCATCTGCAGCGTCACGTTCAGCGAGCGGTTCAGCTCCAGGAAGTCCACCGACTGCATCAGCATGTAGTTGAATTCGAGGAAGGTCATCGGCTGCTCGCGCTCAAGGCGCAGCTTGACCGAGTCGAAGCTCAGCATCCGGTTGATGGTGAAATGCGTGCCGTAGTCGCGCAGGAACTCGACGTAGCCGAACTTGGACAGCCAGTCGTTGTTGTCGACCATCACCGCGTCGGACGGGCCGTCGCCGAAGGTCAGGAACTTCTCGAATACGGTCTTGATTGAGGCGATGTTGGCCTGGATCGTCTCGTCGGTCAGTTGCGGGCGCGAGGCGTCCTTGCCGGTGGGGTCGCCGACCTTGGTCGTGCCGCCGCCCATGAGCACGACGGGCTTGTGCCCGGCCTGCTGCAGGCGGCGCAGCATCATGATCTGGATCAGGCTGCCGACGTGCAGCGACGGCGCCGTGGCGTCGAAGCCGATGTAGGCCGTCACGATCCCGCTCGAGGCGGCCTCGTCCAGCTCCGCCGGGTGAGTCACCTGGTGGATATAGCCGCGCGATTGCAGGGTCTTGAGGAAGTCGGACTTGAAGGCTTGGTCGGTCATGGACGGCTCCGTAGCAGGGATGCCGGCGGCCGTCTTCCTTGTCGAGGAAGTCGCACCGCCAGCGAAGGCGGCACGAGATCGCGGCCGCTCGCTAGCTCAGCGAACGGTAATACAGGCCGGAAATGGCGCGGGCGGCGATCATGGGCGCTAGCTACGGCGTGCGTGACGTGGCAGTCAACCCGCCATGACGACCTCCTCCTCGACAAAGACCCTTCGCGTGCTCGGTTTCATGACCGGCACCTCGCTCGACGCCGTGGACATGGCGGTGATCGAAACCGACGGCGAAAACATCATCAGCTTCGGCCCCGCGGGCGAGATGAAGCTGGACGCCGAGACGCGCGCCATCGTCGAGGACGCCATCGAGGACGCCCTGGACTGGGAGCGTGACGAGGAAGAACCGGACAGCTTCGAGGACGCCCGCATGGCGGTGGCCGACGCCCACCTGGCGGCGGCGCTCAGTTTCATGGCGGTAAACGGCGTCAAGGCCAGCGCCCTGGATTTGGTCGGGGTGCATGGCCAGACGGTTCTGCACGAGGCGCCGACGCCGGAACTGCCGGGCCGCACGGTGCAACTGATCGACGCCCTGAGCGTGGCCGAAGGGCTGGGCGTGCGCACGGCCTATGATTTCCGCAGCGCCGACGTGGCGGCGGGCGGGCAGGGGGCGCCGCTGGCCCCGGTCTATCATGCGGCCCTGGTGCGGAAATCGGGCCTGAGCGGACCGGTCGCGGTGCTGAACCTGGGCGGGGTGGGGAACATCACCCTGGTCCGCGCCGATGGCGAGCTGGAGGCCTTCGACACCGGACCGGCCAACGGCATGGTGGACCTGCTGGTGCAGTCGCGCGGCAAGAAGCGCATGGACGAGGGCGGCAAGCTGGCGGCGGCGGGGACCGTCGATCAGGCCGTGCTGGCGGCCTATCTGGCGCATCCGTATTTCGCCTCGACGGGGCCGAAGTCTCTGGATCGGTTTGACTTCTCGCTGGACCCGGTTGCGAGCCTGTCGCTGGAAGACGCGGCGGCGACGCTGACGGCCTTTGCGGCCGAGGCGGCAGCGCTGGGCGTGGGGCGCTGTTCCGAGAAGCCGACCAAGGTCGTGGCCTGCGGCGGCGGACGGCATAATCCAGTCCTGCTGGCGGCGATCCGCGAGCGTGCGGGCGTGCCGGTGACGACCGCCGAGGACGAGGGCTGGCGCGGGGATTCCATCGAGGCCGAGGCCTTCGCCTTCCTGGCCGCGCGCTGCCTGCTGTGCCTGCCGATTAGCTTCCCCGGCACGACGGGCGTGGCCGAGCCCCTGACCGGCGGCCGCATCGTGGAGCCCGGCGAGCCGTGAGCCTGATTCAGTCCCAACGCTTTTGGGGCGTCGCCAGCGGTCTGGCGGCAGGCGCTCTGTGGGGGCTGGTCTTCCTGGCGCCCAAGGTCGCGCCGGAGGCTTCGCCGATGATGCTGACGGCGGGGCGATACCTGGCCTATGGCCTGATCGCCGCCCTGCTGATCGCGCCGCGCTGGCGTCGCGTGACGGCCGCGCTGGACTGGAAGGCGTGGCGGGCGCTTGCCTGGCTGAGCCTGGCCGGGAACATCGTCTATTTCGTCTTCCTGGTGGTCAGCGTCCATTTTGCGGGAGTCGGGGCCTCGGCCCTGATCGTCGGCATGGTGCCGGTCGTGGTCGCCCTGTGGGGGCTGAAGGACAAGGATTCGCCGCCGTTGAAACGCGTGGCGCCGCCGATCGCGGTCGCGGCCCTGGCGGTCGGCCTGATCGGCTGGGAGTCCATGAGCCAGGGCGGCGGGGCGGGCCACGACGGGGCTCAGATCCTGATGGGTCTGGTCTGTGCGCTGGCGGCCCTGTTGTCCTGGTCGGCCTTCGCCATCGGCAACAGCCGCTGGATGGGGCGGCTGCCCGAGGTTTCTCCGCACGACTGGTCGCTGCTGACCGGGGTGGTGACGGGTGGTTTCGCCCTGGTGCTGGCGGTTCCAGCATTGCTGACCATGGGTGTCTGGTCAGGCGAGGCCTGGGTGCGGTTTCTCGGCGTCAGCGTGGGCGTGGCGATCTTCGCCTCCATCATCGGTAACGCCTTCTGGAACCAGGCCAGCCGTCTGCTGCCCCTGACCATGCTGGGCCAGATGATCGTGTCCGAGACCCTGTTCGCCTTCCTCTACGGCTTTCTGTGGGAAGGGCGCGGACCGACCGTGATCGAGATCGCGGCCATGGTCCTGATGGTGATCAGCGTCGTCTGGTGCGTTCGCGCGCATCGCCTAGAGGCGATCCTGAGTTGTGACTGATTGCAAACCTTGCGATTGATATGTCCGCAATCGGCAGGCCCCGCATTCGCACTTATTCGAATAGGTCGCGCGAATCCGGAACTCCCGTTCGAAAAATGCGCGACTGCGAGTCGCGCTACGTTTTCGAACAGTACAACGTCCGCTTCTGACTCAAAGTGGACCTTTACGGTTTCCGCTCTCGGACTGACACCGGGAGCGTTTGATCTTAACAGTCTACTTCTGGAGGCTGGCGGCTTTGACGACTTCGTCGAGCTGACAATAGAGGCGCGCGGCGCGCTGCAGGGAGCGCCGGTGGAGGGGCAAGATGTCTTGTCTGACCCTGGCCTCTTCCCCCGCGAGCGTAAGGACCCAATAGCCGTCCTGACGCTCGATCCAGCCGCGCTCGGCCATGCCGGCTAGCTTGCGGCGAACGGTTTCGCGAGGAATGCCGGTGACGTCGGCTAGGCGGCAGGCGGTCATGCCGCGACGATCCGCTGGAGTATCCCCGAGGCTCTTGCCGCCGTCGCGCGCAGCCGCCGTCGCCTGCAAAGAGACCTGCCCGATATTCGTCAGGATGACGGGAGCATGCATATCGCCGTCGAAAGTGCGGCTGACGTCCGCCAGATGTTCAGCCAGAAACTCCACGAGCCGATACTGGTACCCGAGGTAGTCCGCCTCGAAGATCGCCGCCACTTCCGCCGCCGTCGGCCTGCGCGTTCTGGCAGGTTTCGCTCTGGAATGCGCGGGGGTGTCGTACATCCAGGAACTCCACAGCTTCATGGCCGGAATTCAGCCGGGAGAACAATGCACAAGGGCGCTTTTTGATCCATAGGCGCCCCAAAATGGGCGCCTTGAGCATTGTTGCCCCCGATGATCTGCCAATAGTTTGATGTCGTTCCGCCGATGTGGCGGGCGTTCTTATGAATATGCTTGGCGTTATAGCCGCCAAAGATTGCGGCTATTGTATCATGTTCTGTTTCTTATCTGGGGGAGGTGAGTACGGAGTGCGGATTTGCTCAGGCATTGCGCGAAAGGCAAGCGACCTGATGACAACTTCACGCCAGTCGGCGATCCTTTCGAACATCGGCCTCGGCGCCTCTATCGCACTGATCGGGGCGGCGGCCTCTCATCCGGCCCAGGCCCAGTCGGGCGGCAGCGACGGCGTGGCAGGCGCGCGGATCGGGGCGGTCGAGGTTATCGCCGTCAATCCTTCGGCCGATGCAGCAGTGAACAGCCGCGCGACGGATTGCGTGCGGCGGGCGGTGAACCTGTTTCCGGGCGATGTTTATTCAGAGGAACGTCTGTCGTTCGCCCTGGGCGCGGCGCGGAGGTGCGGTATGGTGGCGGCTGTCGCGCGGGATCTGGAATTCGGGGCCGACGGTCTGACGATCCGCCTGAACGTGACCCTGGGAGCCGCCGCCGAGCGGGCGGACCGGGGCGTCTTCCTTCAGGGCGGCGCTGACGACTTCCCGCTTCTGTACGACCGTAACGGCGTCATGGTGAAGACCAAGCTGGAAAGCATGGCCCTCTACTACGCCAACAACAACGCCTGGTATGGACAACCTGACGCCATGCTGAACGGCAATCCTCTGGTCGAGGGCAGTCCCGCCGGCCGCGGATACGACGACTGGGTCGAGGGTTTCGTCCACTATGGTCTCTACGGCATCGCGCCGCTGACGGACGAGCTCTACGTCTATGGCGGCCTGAGCGCGATCACCTCCGGGTCTTCGGGGCAGGAGTTGTTCACCGACAAGACCCGCAGCCATACGGGGGTTGAGGACGCCTATGTCGGCCTGGTCGCCGGGCGAACGACGGCGGCGGGCGACCGCTATGTGCTGAACCTGTCCGCCGGTCGACAGAGGTTCACCCTGGCCAACGCCTTCCTGATCGCCAACACGGCGGCGAACGGCCAGGAGCGCGCAGCCTTGCAGGCCAATGCTCGCTGGGCCGCCGACATGGTCGGCCTCGCCCAGTTCAGCGTCAACAACACCAAGCTGGAGGCTTTCTACGTCGATCCTGACGAGCTGCCCCTACTCGACAGCAAGACTCGCATCGCCGGTCTGAATCTGGAGTTCGCGCCCGCCGCTGGACTGATGGTGGGCGGCAGCTATCTGTTCGTGCCGCAGTCGAACGCCGCCTATTTCGGTCCAACGGGCACGCCGATCGGCACGCGTGATGGCCTGCGTCTGTACGATATGCGTTTCACCTACCGGCCGCATCCGGCAGGCGCCTCAGGCCCCTTCTTCGGCGGTGAACTGGCTCTGCAGACCCATGACGACATCAGCATGCGCGCCACCGCCGGCTACGGTGAGGTCGGCTACGACTTCGCCGGGACGAAGTGGCGGCCGTCGCTCAGCTATCGGCTGTCACACTTCTCGGGCGATGATCCCGCGACCTGCCGGTACGAGCGCTGGGACCCCCTGCTGTCGGGCGGTAACGGCGAGCAGTGGGTGCAGGGGGCCAACCACTTCAAGGTGGTGCAGGATTCCAACGTCACCGCGCACCGCATCCAGCTAAGGCTGCGACCCTCGCCGAAGTTTGAGATCGTGCCTCAACTGTGGGCCTTCCGGGCCGACACGCTGAACAACATCGGCGGCAACCCCGCGCTCAGCGTCATGGCTGATCGCGAGTATGGCTACGAGGCCAACGTGACCGGCAAGTGGTTCGCCTCGCACAACGTCTATGTCCACGGCCACGTCCCCTACACCCGGCCCGGCGACGCCGTGGAGGCGGCCCTGAACGGCCAGGCCCGCGACTGGCTGAGCGTAATGGCCTTCGTCCGCTACGCCTTCTGATCCCTTCCCCATTTCGAAACGGAGACACCCGATGCTTGACCGTCGAAACATGCTGAAGACTCTCGGCGCCGGAGCGGCCGGCGGACTGACCCTGGCCGGCGCGGCCGAGGCGGAAGCGGCGCTCACCGCCCAGGCCTCCGAAGCGCTGGGCCCCTACGCCCGTCCCTGGAGTCCGCCCAACGACAAGGACCCGCACGCCCAGAATATCGTGGCCTTGTCTGATGACTACTTCGTGCCCGGTCGTTTTGCCGGAAAGACGGTGATCGTCACCGGCTGCGCGCGCGGCATGGGGCGGATGGCCGCGATCCGCCTGGCGCGCGAAGGCGCCAATGTCGTGGGCGTCGACTGGCTGGCGGATGAGGGGCGGGCGGTGATCGACGGCATCCGCCGCGACGGCGGAAAAGCCGTCTTCGTGCCGGGCGACGTGTCGGAGAACGCGGTCTGCGACCGGATGGTGGCCACGGCGGTCGACCAATACGGCGGCCTGGACGCCGCCTTGAACAACGCCGGGGTGATGGACGCCATCTATCCCGGCGATCCGATCGATTACGACAAGCAAAAGAGCCTGATCATGGCGCGTATCGATCAGGCCTCAGACGACTATTGGGACGTGGTGATGCGGGTCAACGCCACCGGCGTCTTTCGCTGCCTGCGCGCCGAGTTGCGCCAGATGATGAAGCAGAACCGAGGCGGCGCCATCGTCAATGTCGCCTCGGTCGCCGGTCTGCGTGGATTCGGCGGCACACCCTCCTATGTGGCCAGCAAGCATGCTGTGAACGGCCTGACCAAGAACGCCGCCATTGACTACGCCCCCTACGGCATCCGGGTTAACTCGGTCTGCATGGCCAACACCGCAACGCCCATGGTCGAGCGCGCCATGCAGATCCTGCGAGAGCGCGCCCGTGCGACGGGCGAAGGCGGCGGCATCGGCATGATCAAGACCAAGAGCCTGCTCCAGTATTCCGACCAGCACGCGCGGGATTCGACCCCGGCCGAACAGGTGGCGGTGATGCTGTTTCTGCTGTCGCCGGAGTCCTCGAACCTGACAGGGGCCAACTACGCCACCGATGGCGGCTTCACCACCTACTGATATCCTTGAGGAGATACGTATGAATAGGCGCGACATTCTGCTGGCAGGGGCGTTGTCCGCCGCCAGCGCGACGACGGCCGCAGCGAGCGCGCGCGAAGCAGCAGCCGCCGACGGCTACTTCCCGGGTCGTTTCCGCGGCAAGACCATGATCGTCACGGGCTGCGCGCGTGGCATGGGAGCCGGCGCCGCCGTCCGCGCCGCGCGGGAAGGCGCCAATGTCGTCGGCGTCGACTGGCTGGGCGGTCTGGGTCGCGAAACCATCGCCCGGATCGTCGCCGACCGTGGCAGCGCCGTCTTCGTCGAAGGCGACGTGGGCGATCCGGCAACGTGTGAGCGCATGGTGCGCACGGCGGTCGAGACCTATGGCGGCGTCGATCTGGCGCTCAACAACGCGGGCGTGATGGACGGGGTCTTTTCCGGCGAGCCCATCGACTACGACCGCCAAAAGCCGCTGATCTTCGCCCCTCTGCATGAGGCGACAAGCGAATACTGGGACAAGGTGATCCGCACCAACGCCACGGGGGTCTTCAACAGCCTGCGCGCCGAGCTGAAGCAGATGGTGACCCAGGGCCGAGGCGGAGCGATCGTCAATGTCGGCTCGATCGCCGGGATGACGGGTCTGGCGGGCAATCCGGCCTATGTGGCCAGCAAGCACGCGGTGAACGGCCTGACCAGGAACGCCGCCGTCGACTACGCGCCTTACAAGATCCGGGTCAATTCGGTGAACATGGCGGCCACCGACACGCCGATGGTCGCCCGTGCGGGCCAGTTGGTCGCCGCCGCCATGCGCGCCAACCCCACGCCGCCGGGCATGGCCAACATGGGACGGGCAAAGACCCAGTCCCTGCAAGCCTACGCCGATCCCGAGCACAAGCCTGCCACCGTGGAGGAACAGGTGGCCATGATGTTGTTCCTGCTCTCTGACGAGGCCAGCAATTTCACCGGAGCAGTTTACGCGACTGACGGTGGCTGGACGGCTTACTGACGGCGAACCGGGATGTGCCTGCTTGAGGAGCGATGTCCGCTTTTCGGCGATGAACGGATGACCTCTTCTGGCGCATTCCCGACCTAGGTGGTCCATTCGCGCCTACGCCATGGATGTTGGCGGCCGATAAGCTGATCACGTCATTCCGTTTGATCCGGTCGAGGACTCGTTACTGAGGGCCAGCCTAGCGAAGGGCGGGTCTGTCCGAGTTCACAACCGCGCTTGCAGAGATTGTGAACAGTGTCTAATTGTTGGCGCCTCTCCAGCTTGACCGGGTTTCTCATGATCACTCCGAAGACAGTTACGCTCACAGCCTTGGCCGCGCTCGCATCGGCGGCGGCCTTCGCTCCGGCGGCGCTTGCGCAGTCTGTGATCGAGACTCGGGACGTCAATCGTGACGCGGTCCCGGCCGGGACGCCCGCCGCCTTTGTCGTCGCCTTCCCTGATGCCGAGCGCAATGAAGCTGTGAGGGAGGTCGGAGAGGACGCCTACAGTTTCGTCCCGCTCGCCTTCATCCCTCTTTCCGACACGCGCGTCGCCCTGGTGAGCACGGGTGCGAATGACTGCACCGGCCAAGCCTGCACCGGCCTCAACGCCGTCCACTACCTCTCCCATGACGCCGGGGAGCCGCGTTATCCTTACAGGCTTCAGGGAGAATGGCTTGATGTCGGCGCCGTCGGCGTGATGGGAAATCCCGCCATGCAGTGGGGCTGGACCCGGGCGATCACCGAACATCCCGTCCTCTTCACCGAGGCTGGCGGCGTGTGGCAGGGTCGGGCGTGCGGCTACGCTGTCCTGACCGAGCTGACGCCATCCGGACCGAAGGATATCGCGCGCATCCCGACCTCCTTCTCCGACGCCAGCGTCGAGGGGGGCGATCCCGGCGTCGAGGGCGTGATTACGTCGGCTGAAAAGGGACGAAGCTTCACGGTCTCCTACACCGGGTCTGCGAGTTTCGACGAAGTCTACAAGCGCGGCGCTGACGGTGCGTACCGGCTCGACGGTACGAGCCGGGTCTCCGCTTGCTGAGCAAATGAGCGTCGTCTCACCGACGCCGCGATGGTCCATGAGCGCCGCCGAGGGTGTGAAAGGGGCAAAAGGAGATCTCCGTGCGTATTTTCATGACAAGTCTGGCCGCCGCTATTTCGGTGACCTCCACGGGCGCTTTCGCCCAGGACATCTGCACGTCGCTGGACAAGGGTGATCTGTTCATCGGCCAGACGATTTCGCGGGAACGACAGCAGCAACTGATGGCGGAGGCCCCAGTCGGGACTCTGCATTGCGGTCGGACCGGCTGCACCGTGTTGGCGTCCGACGGAGTGAGTTACAACTGGCGCCGCGACGGGCGGATCGTCGGCAAGAAGATTGAACTGCCCGACCCGTCCTCACTCCCTGGCTGGCGCGGCCAGATCGATCAGGGTCTTGCCGATCGTCTGGGGCAGGCGACCTGCACCACCTTTACGGTCCTGGAGGAGGAGCTTGGCGGCGGTCACTCGTTGAAGAGCGCGCCTTTGTCGCTTTCGCAGGGACAGACGGTCGTCGCCACTCTCTTCGGTCGCGGTGGCGGGGATGATCCTCTGACGATCGAGATGCGCGCCGTCGAACCCTGACCCAAGTCCAAACCCGCCATCCCTGGGCGGACCCGAACATACCGAAGGATTCCGGATGACCCTCCGAACCACCTGCGCCGCACTCGGCGCCTTCGTCCTAGCTGCCACGCTTGCCGCCTGTTCCCAGGCTGAAGACGCCGAGCGTGGCGATGCAGCCTCGGCCTCGGCCCCGGCCGTGTCGAGCGCGCCTGTCGCGACCGCTGCGGCGGCGAAGGATGGCGAGGCCCCTACGCTGTCAGCCTACATCGGCAAGCACCCGACCGAACCGATCCAAGGCGTTACCTTCTTCCAGCACCCGGCCGTTCGAGCCGCGATCGTGGCCTCGGGCGCGGACCGCGACATCCAGAAGGCCATCGTTTTCGACGACAATGTCGTGGGCGTGGTGACGGAGACGCGCGGACGTCTGTTGCTGCACGGCTATGATCCGGCGGGTGCTGGCTCGACCAACTGGGCCATCCTGATGATCCCGGACGGGAGCAAGGCGGCGGTCTGCTATTCCACCGGCATCGAGGGCTATGAGAAGGGCGCTGACTGGTATTTCGAGGGGGATCTAGCCTTTACCCTCTATACGCCTTGCCCCGCCGAGGAAGGCGACATGGAGACGCTGAGCAACTGGCCGATCGGTCCCATTCCCGGCTGATGATACGTCAGGGCGAACTCGGCGACGCAAGCCGGGCGCCCGGACCCCTGGAGACGCATCAGATGGCGTTAGGTTTTCTTGGCGGGCTGGCTGCGGCTCTGGTTCTGGGCGCAGCCCCTGTGGCTGCGGCCCAGAACAGCCCGCCTGACGACGAGGCCGCGGCGGCCCGCGCCGCCATGAAGGAATGGATGAGCGCCAGTCCCGAGTACGCCAGGCTCCAGCTTGATCTGGTCAAGGCCCAGGCGGGTCTGGCGGTGCGTATCGAGCGGCTGGTCGTGATCGGGGCGAGGTGTGAGCTGCTGAGCGAAGAGGATGGTCAACTGATCATCGCCAACGCCCGAGCCGAGATGGAGTTCGGCCAGTCGGTGCTGTTCGAGGATCAGCAGGCGGACTTCGCCCTCTATTACGAAGGTCTGCGGAAGGGCGCCTTCGTCGCCGCCGATCCGGGACTGCCCCGACCGGACGAGTGCGAGGACTTCGCCAGGCCGGGTGGGACGCTGGTCAAGTTGCTGACCTGGACGGGACGCCGACAGTTCATCAGCCCTGGCATTGTCGCTAGTCCCAGAACCATTCCCTGAAAGCTCCTGCGTCTTGCGTTGCGATTATCGCGAGGGGTCCGGCAGGCGTTCGGCCTGGAAATAGGTTCCAGCGAGGGAGCCCCCGAAGCCGCAATAGGGCGGGGAGCTCGCGCCGTTCGGGGTGGCTTCCTTGACGATGAGCGTCGTGCCCTCGGTCTTGACGTTCAGGCTCCAGGCGGCCGCGTCGTCTATGTGGTCAAAGCGCGCTTCGTCCTCGCCGATCCACTCGCCTTTTCCGCTGGCCTCGCAGACCCAAGGGGATCCGGCTTGGCCCGTGGTCTGAGCTTCGAAGGTCAGAACGCCGGTCGCCCACTGGTTGATGACGATCTCGCCGTTAAGGTTGCGCCAACGCCCAACCACGGTGACGAGGGGATCGCTGCGAAGGCTGTCCAGGAAGGCGAGGCGGCCGGACAGTCGCTGGGTCAGTTCCTCGCCCAGGACCGATCCGGTGCGGGTCGCGCCGGCCTCATCCCGCGCGGCGACGAAGGCGCGTTGATCACGTCGAAGCGCCTGGGCGTCCTTGGGGTCCAGTTCCGCCATGACGGCCGCGTATCGTCGGGCGATCTGTGCGTCCAGCCTGGCCAGGGCCGGCGTCGAGCAAATGGCGGTCTCGACGGGACCGGAAGCGCGGCGGCAATCGGCGCCTTGGGCGGCCGCTGGAGTTGCTGCGCTCCAGATCGGAAACGTCAGGGCCGCGGCGACGAGCAGGGGTGAGACCCGGGCAGCCTTGGAGTGGAAAGAGTGAAACATGACCTCAACCTGGATGATGTGTCAGGCGTCAGCAGCGCCCGTAGGAAAACGACAGCGTCGATCTGCTGATTGGATGGAAATTAAAGCGGAATCGCGTGGAGGCATGGCCATCAAAGGCCGTTATGTGTGGCCTGTTCACCCTGGCGCGCCGGTCCTTCGGTAGAAGCCGTCGATGTCGGAGCCCATGCCGCAAAAGCGAACGGCGGCGCCGCTGTCATGAACGAACACGCCCTCCGGCCCCACGCGCACCTGGATGACCGGGGCGTCGGCCCCGATGTCGCCGGCGGCGATCGTGTTCAGTTCGCCTTCGAACGGAACCAAGCGAGCCGCGATGACGTCTTCGGAGTCCTGAGACCCCACCGCCTGAAGTTCGCAGTCGGCGGCTGTCGCGGGGCCGTTCGGGACGCCCCCGGCCCTGAAAGTGACGCGCCAGACTTCACCCTCGCGATCCAAGGTCATGGTCGCGGCTGCCGGTTCATCCCGCTGGAACACGGCGTCGGAATCGGCAGCCCTAGCCTTCGGTTTCGGGGGCGTGGCGCGAGGCGCGGCCGGTGAACCTTCAGGCCCAGCTCTCACAGGGGCGCTCTCGGCGGACGAGGGGCCGCAACCCGCCAAGGTCAGGAGGCCGATGGCGGCAACGGGCAGGATGCGCATGAAATTCTCGCAAAAAACGACACGTCAGGCGAGGAAGCATATCTGCAAATGAACGACGATCAATATATTAAGGGTGTGCGTCTGTAATGCAGAGCCAAGGGCTGGGATTGAGGGTGACTCAGTGATGCGATGGTCGAAGCCTAGTTTGACGTTGATCCTTGGCGTCTTGCTGACGGGCGCAGGCGCCTTGGCGGGATGCAGCGGCGCCGGCCAATCGGTCTGGGACATGGCGCGCGGCCACGTCCGGGCCACGGCTACAGCGCTGGATGGTCGGCTGTTGTCCCAAGACCGGGAGGAAAGGGGTGCGCTTCTGTTCGCTTTTGGCGATTATGGCGGTCTGAACACCGACGCGATGCAGACGGTCGCCGTGCCGTGGAAGCTGACCTCGGCGGCGCTGGTCATGGCGCAGGCGCCGGAAGACGTGTCCCAGGCGTCGCTTCGTCGGATTCTGGCGAGCTATGGTTTCCTGTATCCGATGGAGATCGCCAACTGGCCGGACGGAGCTGGGCCGCCCCCGAGGCCTGAGGCCGTGCTGGGCGTCACCCTGGGCGTTGGGCGACGCAGCCTGCCGCCGATCGAACTACAGATCGGCAATATCGGCTGCGCGGCCTGCCACGCCGCGCCCACCTATGACGCAGACGGGCGTCCGGCGTCGGATCGGGTCTGGCTGGGCGCGCCCAATCCCTCGCTAAACTTGGAGGCCTATACCCAGGGTCTGTACGCAGCGCTGCAACTTGGCGTGGCGCAGCCTGAGCGCCTGATGGCGACGGTGGACCAGCTGTACCCGGATATGACCGAGCGCGAGCGCGCGACGCTTCAGTCCTTCGTCATGCCGCGCGTGCGTGAACGGATGAAGGCCATCGCCGCAGCCGGGCAGGGGGTTCTGCCCTTCTCCAACGGCCTGCCGGGCGCGACCAACGGGGTGGCGGCGTTAAAGCTGCAACACGGCTTGCTGGCGAACGATCCGCACGCCATGACGCGCGAGACGGGGTTCACCTCCATCCCGCATCTGGCCGACCGCGCCTGGCGCAGCGCCTTGCTGTGGGACGGCGCCTATGCGCCGCCGGGCCAGGAACGGTTCCGGCCTATGGAGGCCAGCGACTTGACCGAGGCTCATCGTGATCAGTTGGCCGCCATCACCGCCTATTTCACCGTGCCGAGCATGGGCGTGTCGGGCGCGCAGTCGCGACGGCACGTCCCTGACGTGAAGACGGCCTGGGCCTTTCTTCAGACGGTGCGGCCGCAGCCTTTCCCCGGGCGGATTGACCAGGCCCGCGCCGCCGCTGGACGCGAGATCTTCCAGCGGACCTGTGCATCTTGTCACGGGACCTATGCCGAGACGGCCGAAGGGCCGCGACTGGTCCGTTTTCCCAACTGGGCAGGCGACGTGGGGACGGACCGGACGCGCGCAGAGGCGCTCACGGAGGATCTGGCCGCGCGGGTCAACGCCTCGCCTTTGCGGGCCTCGATCTCGGCGGCGTACACCGGCGTCTATGCCGCACCGCCGCTGACGGGGCTTTGGCAGAGCGCGCCCTATCTGCACAATGGCTCGGTTCCCAGTCTGGCGGCCCTTCTGGGTCTGGAGGAACGGCCCGTGCGGTTCCGTGTCGGCGGCCACGCCATGGATATGCAGCGGGTCGGCGTCGCCTATCCGGAGGGCTATCGCCCCTATGCGCAGCCGGCCTGGGTGGACACGCGCCAATCCGGGTTGAACGGACGGGGGCATGAGGCGCCGTTCGCCGGGCTCAGCCGCGAAGACCGGCTGGCCCTGCTGGAATTCCTGAAGCGGCTCTGATCAGACGATCAGGTCTGCGACCGAGCGGCGGGCAGGCGGCGGCAGGGCGTCGTCGGCGGCGCGGCCGATGCGGAAGGCGGTTATCAGGCGCGCGCCGGGCGGCTGTTCGAAGCGCGTCGCCAGGGCAGAGGCGGCCGCCGGGTCATCGGCCAACACCGTCATCGGAGCAGCGGTCAGGCCTTGGCGCGTGATTTCCAGCCAGACCCGGTGCCAACGGCGCCCGGTTTCGAACGGCGTCTCTGCGACAGGGCGGTGGAACAGGGCGACGGCCGCGCTGGACTTCACCACCGAGGCTTCTCCGGTCAGGGAGCCGGCCAGGCCCAGCCGATCAAAAAGCTCGAACACGCCCGGCTTCAGCACCAGCCCCGCACCGAGGGCTTCGACGCCTGACATCTCCATGGCGCGGGCGTTCAGGCCATCCACGCTCCAGCAGGGATGGCGTGGCGACAACCGCATCCAGGCCAGAAGTTCAGCCCGGAACCCGCCGTCGCGAAAACCTTTCAGACTGGCCTGATCGTTGAGGCGCGCGACATGGTCGATGTCGGCGCGATCGCGCAGCACGGTCAGGTCGCGCGCGGTCTGGGCCAGGGCGTCCAGCGCCGCCTCGGCGCGGTCGGGGGTGAACTTTCCGCGATAGGTGCGGCGTCGGGTCAGGAAGGGTGCGAGCGGGTCTGGCGTTGCTTCGCCGGTCACGATCAGGCGGACGATCTCGCCCTCTTCGGGCGCGGCCAAACCGATCTCAAGTCCCCGCAGGCTGGCGGCCAGGACGAAGCCTTCGACCGCCGCGCCGTGGCTGGCGGCGACATCGCGGCCCGTTGGGTCGCCGACCGGCAGGGTGCGACGGGGCGCCTGCATGACCGCGACCGTGTGGTCGTCGATCCGGCGCCAGACGGTGGGCTGGATATTGTGGACGTTGGGCGACAGGGCGGCGTCGGCGACGATGGCGGCGAAGGTCTCGGGCGTCATGCTGCGGCGTTATCCAGAACCTTGCGGAACAGGTGGGTGCGGTGCAGCCGTTCGCCGCCGATCCGTTCGAGCTGGCGCAGGCTGGCGCCGTTGACGTCGGCGATCCACGTGCAGCCGCACTCGCGATAGCCGCGCTGCTGCAAGGCGCCGATGACGCGCCACAGCATGGCGGGATTGACCCCCTGGCCTTGCGTCTCGGGCATCACCGAATAGAGGATCAGCACCGCGCGTCGTGGCCGGAACTGCATCTTCAACCAGGCCCAGAGGGCGCGAGGCCCGTAGGTCGCGCCGGAATCGCGCACGAAGGGGTTGAGGTCGGGAATGCAGATGACCACCCCCATCGGCTGGCCCTTGTAGTGGATGACCGACGACAGGGCCGGGTCGAGAATCCACATCATCTCCCCAGCCTGGAACTCGAACTCCTCGCCGGTCAGGGGGACGAACATGGGGTTGGCGTCGAAGCCGCCGTTCAGGCACAGGCGCGCCTCCTCCATCCGCGGCTTGAAGCGGCGTCGGTCTATGGGGGCGAAGGTCCAGTCGTCGGAGGTCAGAATGGCTCGGGCGCCGGGCGTCAGCAGGCGGTCGCGATCCACCTCGCCAGGACGAAAACGGAAGGTCGACATGGGGAATCCGGCGGCATAGCCCATGGCCTCCAGGCGAGCGGCCAGATAGGGCGGGGACCAGACCATGTCGGTGAAGGGGGCGTGCTCGAATCCCTCTGTCACCAGGCCGATTTGCTGCATGGCGGTCAGGTTGAAAGGGCCGGCGATTTCGTCGTCGCCGTGTCGGAGTGCAAACTCCTCAATCCCGTCGAACAGCAGGCGCAGCGCCTCGGGATCGTCGGCGGCGTCGAGATAGCCGAAATAGCTGCGCGACAGGCCGTGCCGTTCGTTCGACGCCGGGTGGCGGTGCGCCGTGGCCCGCGCGACGGGCTGACCGTCGCGTATCACGACCAGCACCGCGAGGTCGCCGCCGCCTTTCAGCAGCGGGTTCTTGTGCGGATCGAGATAGCGCTGCAGGTCAGAGCGCATTGGCGAGACGTAGGGCGTATCCTTTGGATATACGACGAAGGGCGTGCGGAAGAAGGCGTCGAAATCGCCCCGGACCAGGGTCAGGCTCATGCAGGGTCTCCGGCGTCTCGAGCGGTGACCATGGCCGCCATCTTCTGAAACAGTGCCATGGCCCGCTCGTCTTCCTCGGCGCGTGTCGAGCCGCCCAGGGCGATCAGGGCGATCCGCAAGGGGGCGGCGTTGATCAGGATAGCGTGGGTCGAAGCGTGCCGACGCAGCAGGTCGCGAAGCTGCTCGCGGGCGTCGCGTTCGGCCTCGGACGGGGCGTGGTTCAGACGGGTCAGGTCCATCACGACGTCATCCGCGAAGGCGGCGTGCAGCAGGGCGGGATCATAGGCCGACAGGTCCGCCCCTTCGGCCAGAACCAGACCTTGCAGGGGCGCGGCGCGCGACGCGGTGTCGATGAACCGGCCAAGGTCGGTGGTGTCCGCCGTCGCCAGGGTCTGCTCGAACAGGCGGCGTTGCTGATCGCCGCCGCCCGACTGAAGGCGTAGCAGAACCGACAGGGCCAGCAGGGCCGAGACCGTGATCGCCAGCACGCCTTCGGCCTCCAGCAGGGAGGCCGGAGGGCGCAGGCGCAGCAGGGCTCCGGTCAGCAGGAGGGAGGTCGTGGCGGCCAGCGCCAATTCCTTGAGTGCGTCAATCCAGCGGCGCGGGGCGCTGGCCCGGCCGCCGCCGCATAGGCCAGGCCCAGCATGCCCAGGGCGCTGAGCCCGAACGGCGAGATCAAGCCGAAATCGGTCAGCGCCAGAAGGCCCGTCGCCAGAAGGGCGCGGCCGTAGGAATCGAGCGCCGCATTCTCCATCGGGGCCAGGGTCGAGCGGTCGCGAAACAGGATCAGCCCCAGAACCAGGGCCAGGGCCAGGGGCACATAGAGGGCCAGGCTGAAGGCCCGCTCCAGCCCCGATCCGGCCAGAATAGCGGCGACCAGGCCGAGCACCGTTCCGCCCGCGATGATCAGCTTGATCGGCAGGGGCGCATGGCGTCGCAGCAGGTTTTCGGCCAGCAGCAAGGCTCCCAGCGGCAGGGCGCAGGCCAGGATCAGGCTGACCAGGCCAAAGCCCTCGACGCCAGTCGCCCTGGCCAGCGCCCGGCAGGCGTAGAACAGGCCCGCCAGGCCGAAGACCAGCATCAGTACGTTCTGGACCGTGGTGCGGCCCTTGCGGCTGACCAGGACCAGAGCGACGGCCAGCGCCCCCAGGGCGCCGAAGCCGTCGACCAGCATCTGAATGTCGGCGGCGGTGGTCATGCCAACAGACGCTGCATCATCCGGCGCACCAGCCAGCCCCTGGCCCAGGCGACCGGGCCGGGAAGAGGCCGTTCGACCCGGGCTTCACGCACATTCAGGAACCAGCCGCGACAGTCTGTGCGCGTGCGCCGTCCCATGATCAGGGACAGGGCCTCTCCCGCCATAAGGGCGCCGGCGGTGACCACCATGGGGGCGAAGCTCATCCGCTTGCGCTTGCCCGCCGCCATGTCGGCGGCGGCTTGCAGGTCGACATGGGCGTGGGACGAGGAATGGGTCAGCACCCACTCGATCTCCTTCAGAAAGGCGTCGCTGGCCTGGTCCGACGTGATCTCACGCCACGGCGTCCCGTGCGTCGGGTAGTTCAGCCGGTCTTCCGGGCGCGGATCCTCGGGCCGCACCAGGATGACCGAGGGCAGGGGCGAGGCGTAGGCGTCGATGACGCTGGCCCCGCATCGCCGGGCGACACGATACAGTTCGACCGTCGCCGCCACGTCATCGCAGCCGTTGACGATGACGGGATAGGCGCGCGCCAGCGTCTCCAATTGCTCGGTCCATTCGGCGCCCAGAACCGTCAGATGCAGGTCGGGGTTGATCTTCAGCAGGCCCTCCGCCGTGACCTCGGCCTTGGGCCGGTCCACGGTGTCAGTGAACGCGAAGACCTGGCGGTTCAGGTTGGAGACCTCGAAGGTGTCCAGGTCGGCGATGGCGATGCGGCCGACCCCGGCGCGGACCAGCATCTGCACGCAGGCCCCGCCCATGCCGCCGACGCCGGCGACGAAGACGGCGCCTTCCTTAAGGCGCGTCTGTTCCTGTTCGCTGACAAAGCCCAGGTTGCGGGTTGTCATCTCGGCATAGAAGTCGTCGGTCATCGGGCCTCTTTCCAGGGTCTGAGGACGCCCCAGGGGCGACTGGCCGAAAGCCAGTAGATCAGCGGCAGGACCGCCATGCGCGCCGCCATGATGACGACCAGACCGCCCAGCCCCATGGCGGTCGTTGGCGGCGCGACCTTGCGCAGATAGCGCCCGGCGGCGGCCATATCGATGCGGCCGATCTGGATCAGGTCGTCGCCCCGCTCATAGTCGAGCTGGTCGCGGCAGAAGGCGTTGTAGGCCTCTGTTCGATGCGGCGCGGCCTGCTCAAACGCCTTCTTCAGCGCGTCGGAGCCGCCGGTATAGGCGTCAGTGATGACAAAGCGCGCCTCGTCGAATCCCGCCTCTGGGCCGACGCCGAAAGCCGCCCTGTGCCGGGCCATGATCTGACGCGCCAGGGTCAGGTGATCGAAGCTGCGCCTTGCGCCAGGACGTGGGGAAGGAAAGACGTCGGAAAAGGTCTCGGCCACCATGCCGACGACGGCGGGCACCTGGCTGACGTTGGAGATCCACAGCGGTCGGCCTTGCCCCGCCAGGAACATCAGGACGCAGGTCAGGCCGTAGAGGCTCGCCGACATGCCGCGCCGCCGGAAGGACGGATCGACCATGACGAGGCCCAGATGCATGACCTGGGTCGGGCGGCCTTCCAGTTCGGCCTCCAGCAGAGACAGGACGTTGAAGGCGACCGGCCGGGCGGCCGCCCCCTTGCCCTGATAGACCACGGTCACGACGCAGTTCCTCAGCCGCTCGGCGTCGCCGCCCAGAACGCCATAGGCCAGGGAGGCCTGATCCAGCGTCGTCGCGGCAACCGACCGCAGGTCGGTCGTTAGGGCCTCGATATCCGGTCCCGACAGGGTCAGCCCAGGGCGCTCGACGATATGCGTCGTTAAATCCCGACCCGAGCGCCAATGCAGATTGATCATACGACCGTCATTCGAGGGACGGCCCGCGCGCGTCCGCCAGCTTCACTGGAACGGTCGCCCTGAGCCGCGTCAAGGCGAAGGAGCATAGTTCGAAATGAACGTCGATCAATAAAGTGCAAAAACAGATGTTTCTTCGGCTTTCCCAAAGTGGGATTCTGCTATGCACGCCCAATGGGCAGACGATCCGATCATACGCGGCAAGAGCTGGAACACCTGTTTCTGGTCGAGGGCCACAAGCATATGGCCGAGGTCGGCTTCGCGCGCTTCTCCGCGCGGGAGGTGGCCAAGCGGATCGGCTATTCCATCGGCACCCTGTACAATGTCTTCGGCACCCTGGATCAGCTGCTGATCGCCATCAATACGCGGACCTTCCAACTTTGGGCGGAGGAGGTCCGGGCAGCCCTGGAGAAGAGCGGGCCAGATCGGATCCGCTGTCTCGTTGAGGCCTATTTCGGCTTCGCGCGCGCCAATCGTCACAGCTGGACCGCCATCTATGACCATCATTTGCCGCCCGACGTCGTCCTGTCCGATGAACAGAATCAACGGCGCGGCGGGCTGACCCAGATCATCGTGGACGAGGTGGTCGCCGTCCTGCCGTCCAGGGTGCAGGCCGACGCGCCGCGTCTGGCCCGTTCGCTCATCGCGGTGGTTCACGGGCACTGCGTCTATGATCTGAACGGCAGTTTCGCCCTGATGGGAATCGAGCAGCCCATGGAGCTGGCGCTGGAGCGCGTCCGTGAAAGCCTGAACCATGCCGGCGCATCGATGGATGGGCTGAAGTAACGCCGCCGCGCCCGCTCATCCCGATGACTGGGCGTGTGCAATGGCGACATAGCGCCATGGGCCTCGGATGGCGGCGTCAAACGGCCAGCAGGTGCTGAGAACGAGGGTGGGGGCGACCGCGCGGGAGGCGATGGCGAACCGGTCGTTGCGGACCACATAGCCGCCTTGCATGCGGAATGAGGCGCGGTCGCCGTCAGTGGTTTCGACGACCACGACATCGCCTGGCTGAAGATCCTGCATGAAGCTGAAGTGGGTGTCGCGATGGGCCGCGACGACGGCGGTTCCGTTCTGACCGAGGGGCGCGCTGCCGGGTACGAGGGTCGGTCCGAAGGCCAGGGCCTCGCCGGAGCCGCCGGACAGGATGATCTCGGAAACCCCCAATCGCGGCACGATGATCCGCGCGACGGGGACGGCGTCGGCCCAGGGCCAGGCCTTGACCGGAGCGCTCGTCGAGCGCGACTTGGCGAATGCGCGTTCCAGCAGCACCTGGGCCAGGACCGCCTTGGCGGGAATGACGGCGCCCTGACCTGCCAGGCACAGGCCCGCGACGGACAGGGCCATGAAGCCTGCGGTCGGGAGGGCGCGCCATCGGCGCCCTCCCTTGGCGGCGGGGGGAGGGGGCGGTTTCACGACCGCGCGCGCCGACGTCGCATGACCATCAGTCCCAGTCCGCCGATCAGCGCCAGCCCCAGCCCCGCCCACACGGACAGCGCCCATGCGGTCGCCGTCTGCGGCAGGTCAAAGGGGATGCTGGGGTCGTCGGTCGCGGCTTCGGTCGACCGAGCGCTGTCGGGGGCGGGGGCGCCGAATATGCGGTCGAAGTCCCAGCCTGCCGGCAGGTTCAACGGCAGTTCCTCCTCGGTCAGGCGTGCGCCCTGGGGCCGCGAGGGCGTGCGGTCAACGGCCACCAGGCTGGTCTCCCGGGTCACGATCGAGAAGTCGAGACCCAGTTGGGCGATGGTCTGGGCGGCCTCCTCGGCGCTGATCTGATCCAGGCGATGGCCGACCTCGGCGTCGGTGATGCGGCGTCGGGCCCAGAGCTTGGCGACGCCCACGCCTTCCACAGCCTGGTTGAGATTGATGCGACGGCTCCAGGGACGTCCGTCCAGCATGCCGGAGACGGTAATCGATCCCCGAGGATTCGACGCACGGGCCAGAAGGATGAGCGGCTCGCCTTCGTAGAGATCGGGCAGATCGGCCGGGGCGAACTCTGCGTCGCCGCCTTGGGTGACCACCCGCAGGTCGGTCAGGACCGGACGGGTCAGGCGGTCCAGCAGCGCCGACATGCGGGTGATGACCTCGCGGGTGTCGCCGATATGGGTGTAGGTCCCTCGGCCGACCTCGGCCATGCGGTTCATCAGGAAGCTGTTGGGCGCGCTGCCGATGCCGACCATGAAGACGCGACTGCGACCCCGGTTCGAGCCGAGCGCGGCCAGCATCTGGTCTTCATTGCTGATTGAGCCGTCGGTCAGAAAGATCACCTGGCGCACGCGTCCGGCGTCTTCGGGCGTGTCGTCCACCAGGGCGGCTCTCAAGGCCGGCAGCATTTCGGTGCCGCCGCTGGCCTCGAGCTGATCGGCGTAGCGCAGGGCCAGGGCGATCTGTTCGCGCGTCGCCAGGACGGGCTTGTCGAACAGTTCGGTCATGGTGTCGTCAAAGCGAATGACGTTGAAGCGGTCGGTCGGTGAGAGGCTGCGCAGGGCCAGCTTCAGGCTTTCCTTGGCCTGACGCATGGAGTCGCCGGACATCGAACCGCTGTTGTCGATGACGAAGACCAGTTCGCGCACCGGCGGGCTCCTGCGACGGTTGCTCTCCGGCGGCGAAATCAGCGCCATCAGATAGTCGTCCGCCCGTACGCGTTCTCGGAACAGCTCCACGCCGGGGGCGGTTTCGGCGGAACGCCACCTCAGCTCGAAATCGCGATTCGACGGCGTTGAACCGTCCTTGAGGGTGATGGTCCGCGTCGATCCCGCGCCCTCGACGATCTGGATGGCGTGATAGGGGCTGGTGATGCCGGTTGGCGCGAAGCCGGGGTTCAGGCGCACCGTGATGGATACCGGATTGATGTCCGCGTGGCGACGAGGGTTCAGCACCGGGGCGCGGGTCGCAGCGACGTCAGCCGCCGACGTATCTGACGGGGCGTAGCGCGGCCCTACGACCAGCGGCAGCCGGAATCCATATTCCCCCGAAATGCGGCGCACAGGGGCCTGGTATTCGATCTCGATCAGGACGGTTTCGCCCGGTCCGATGTTGGCGACCCGGTTGGTGAACATATTGGGGCGTTGCTGCTCGACCAGACCGGCAGCGCGACCTTCGGCCTTGGCCTGTTCATAGATTTCCCGCGCGGCGGCGCGTCGGTTGATCTCGCCGATGATCACCCGCTGGCCGACGACCATCTTCAGGCTGTCGACCGCGCCGTCTTCGGGCAGGGGATAGAGATAGGTGGCCTCAACCCAGTCGCGACTGGTGTTTCGGAATGCCTGGACCACCTTCACCCGCGCAATCAGGCCGGTGACGGTCACGTCCATGTCCGTGCCCAACTGCACCGCGGAAGGCGTCGCCCCGTCCCTGGCCCGCAACAGAAGGGAGCCGGAGGTGATCTCGTCGCCCGGCGCGAGTTGTCGCGCATGGGCGAGTGAGGTGAAGCTGAACATCATCACCGACAGGACGAAGACCGACAGCCTGGCGATCAGGGCGGCTCGACGTCGGCCGAGCCTTGGGAAAGAGCCAGGGCGGCGCCTGGCGGCGAGGGGCGGGGTCATGGGGATGCTCCTTGATGGAGCCTTTTCACTAGGCAGTCGGATGTGCGCACAGCCATGCGAAATCGAGGCAAATCTCCGCCATTGTCCGCAAGCGCAGCGGCGGTAGGGCCTTCGATTGACGCGATGTGCGGAAATGTGCGTAGTGGGATGGCAAACGGGGATGTGAGCCTATGAACGACGCTGACGCGCAGATGATCGCCCGCCGCGTTCGCGAAGAGCTGGCGCGGCGGCGACTGTCTCGCCAGGCCCTGGCGGATATGGCCAGGGTCAGCATCTCGACGCTGGAAAAGGCCCTGTCCGGGCGTCGCGCCTTCACCCTGGCCACAGTGATCCGACTTGAACAGGCCTTGGGCGTTCCGCTGCAGAAGATTCCGGCGGCTTCGCCAGCCGATCCGCTCGTCGCCTCGCCGGACAATCTGGGCGCCTATTCCCAGAATGCGGTGCGGTGGCTGGAGGGGCGTTATCTGACGCTGCGGCCGTCTTTCGGAACGCCGGGCGATATCTTTGCCTATGTGACGATCATCCAGTGGGATGCAGAGCAGGGCTGCCTGGTGTTTTCAGAGGCCGAGCGTCTGGACAGTTCTTTCTCGCAGAGCGGAAAGGTGTCGCTGCCTCATCTGTCCGGTCACATCTACCTGGTGACCAATGTGGAGGGCCAGTATCGTCTGGCCGTCTTGGGCCGCCCAACGATCCAGGGCGCCCTCTACGGCATCCTGACGACCCTGATGGTCGGCCATGGATCACAGCTGATCCCCGCCGCCGCGCCCTTCGTCATGCTTCGACTGAAGGCGGAAACTGAGATCGCGTTTGGACGCATCGAAGCCAACCATCCTGACTATGTCCGATACCGCGCGGAACTGGATCTGGTGACGTCTGACGGATTCGCCCATTTTCCAAAATGACCCCCCCTGTTTCGCTATCCCCGTCGCCCTCAAGCGGCATGGAAATAGGCCAAGGTTTTCACTGTTCCGCGCCGACGAGCGCCAGCCAGCATCGCTGGACGGGCATGGACGGCGCGGTCATGGCGAAGGCGGCTATCACACGGGGTCGCAACGGTTAGCGCGAACCGTCTTGCCGTCCTGTTCGATGCGCAGCGAAATGCCGGCCACGGGAGACAGTCGCAGGATTTGGACGATCGTCTTGTCGCCGTCCGACGACTGGTTCTCCAGAACCACGCGGATGGCGTCACCCTCGCCTTCCAGGGTCTCCAGCGCCACCAGTTTGGAGGTGTCCTCGTAGCCCTTGATCTCGTTGGCCGTGATGACGAAGCGAGTACCGCTTTCGTCCTTGGCGCAACCGTTCTCGCTGTAGTCCCAGGCGCCGCGATAGCCGACGGGGAAGGCCGCCTGCGACGAAGAACCTCTGCGAGCGGCTTCTTCTTCCGCGGCCGAAACGGGCTCAGTCGATGGGGTCTGTTGCGCCGATGTCGTCGCGGGGGCGGTCTCGCTCGTCTCGGGAGCCTTAGAGTCGGCTTGCGATCCGCAAGCCGCCAGCAGCGCCGTGAATGCGATGAGAGCTGAAGTCTTTTTCATGTCCGCTGTCCTTGTCGCCAAATTTCGAGCACGTGATCGAGGTCGTCGAAGCTACCATCTCAGCTGCATCCCCCCATCACAAGTCAATTTTGAACGGTGTATAATATTGCCAGCTCTGCACACCGAGCGCGTTGACTGGCTGCGTGGAGTGGAGGCGTTCAGGCTAGCGCTGACCGCTAGGTCGAAAACGCCGCCACGGCGTTCGGGCCAGTCAGTTCGCCGTAGGCGTCGCCCGAGACCCCAGACGATCGCCGCCTTCCGCAATACCTGTCAGACCTAGAACACACGATATGGAAGATCACCCAGGGTTCGCAGGACGGGCCAGGCGACAATGTAGACGGGCACCTGCACGCTCGCGATGTTGCGAGCCTCGTCTGTCAAGCTCACACAGGGCTGAGCATCCCGCAATACCAGCTTGCTCGTCGGGTCGGCGGGGCTCGTCGTAACGCTTACGCTTGAAACGACTTGAGCCTGGCTCGCGCCGGCGAAAGCCAACAGCGCCAAAGCGGCGGTCGCACCGCAAATAGTTCTAATCATTGAAACATCCCGTCGATTTGCGCGGGCTATTTACCGAACATCGCTCGGTCAAGATTCGCGGGCATTCAAGCAATGCCGCGGGACTATCACTGGTATCGCCACCTGATGCAGATCGGTGACCGCCAAGTCATGCTGCATTGGCTCTATGCGCGATACGGTCTCTTCGAACTCAACGAGCTCGTGGAAGCGTTGAGGCATCTCGAAGGTAACGCCAGTTACGGCGAGGAGTTGATCCTCTGCCTCGTGGCGGAATCGAGGGAGGCCTTCGCCTTCCCGGAGGGCTGGCAAGATCTGTGCGACTCTCACGACAAGCTGCGAACGGTGCAGCTGATCTTCGACCGCGACTGGCCAGAGGTCGGTGAGCTCCGCTCAGACGGAGAGCTAGTTCTTGAGTACTACAAAGGCCGTCCACTCTAGCACGCGCGCCGAGGGCCAGAGGCCAAGCCTGCAAGGGCGGGGGAGAGCGCTTGAGACATAAAGTCGAGATGGGGCAGTGGCTTGGCCAACGGGTACGATGGCACGATCAGACTCGGGTAAACTCAGCTGGCCATCAACTTTGAACCGTTCGTGTCAGGAACTCTGAGCGAGAACGAAGACAACAATCAATTTGCCCAACAATTATGATCCGGCACACACAAGAGTGAGCACTAGGATGGAGTAGATATTTATCGTCTAAGATATATTATGCGAAATTAAAGCGTAACGGAGTTCCTCCAGCTGGAACCAAAGCGATCACGGCCCCGTTGGTCGCACGGCTGAGCTGCAAGGGGTTGTGCGATGAACGTCTACGTCATCGAGGATTTCGGTGCGCTCAGGAGCGTACGCGACGACTGGGACGCCGCCTATGCGGCCGACCCCGAGGCGAGTTTTTTCATGTCATGGGGCTGGATCGCGGACTGGCTGGCGGTGCGCCAGACAGTCTGGCTGGTGCTGGCGGCCAAGCCGACCCAGGCGGATGATCGCTATGTCGCCTTCCTGCCCCTGCGGATGCGAGTGCATTTTGACAAGGCGCGAGGCTTCTTCAACGTGGTCTATCTGGCCGGCAGCGGATTTTCCGACCACGCGGGCGTTCTGACCCATCCCGATTTCGAGGCAGAAGCGGTTTCAGCCTTCACTGATTTTCTGCGAAAAAAGCTCAGCTGGACCAAGCTGATCATGAGCAACTTGTGGATGTCCGACAGGCGCCGCCGGCTCTTTTTGGCGGCTTTTGACCCGCTTCGTTTCGTCCACGAGGATATCGAGTATCTCGACAAGATCACGAATACGGACGTCGGCGTTTGCCCGTTTGTCGCCTTGCCGTCTGATTGGGACGCCTATCTGACGAAACTGAGCGCCAACAACAGGCAAAAGATTCGCCGCTGGCTGCGCAAGGTCGAGGCGGGCGAGGAGTACGACATCACCGCGTCCAACGACGAAACCTTTGCCCGCGACATCGACATTCTGCTTGGCTTCTGGAAGACCAAATGGGCGCATCGCAAGGGCGCCAGAACCGATGACATCGCCCAACATAATCGCGCCATGCTGATGCGTTGCGCACAGAACGGGACCCTGTTCCTGCCAGTGTTTCGGCATAGGGGGCGTCCGGTGGCGGCCTTGGCGATCCTGGTCGACGCCGCCAAGAAGACGATGCTCTTCTTCATCGCCGGTCGGGACGAGACCTATGACGAGGCGCCTGGAGGCTACCTATTGCATGCCTACAGCATCCGCCACGCCATCGCCCAGGGGTACGCCACCTATGATTTCCTGCGAGGCGACGAGCCCTATAAGTACCTGTTCGGCCCGCAGGAACGGCGATTGAAGGCCTGTTCCGTGACGACCAGAAACGGTCGCAACCTGGGCGGCGTGCCGGACCCGCGCGGTCTGGAGGCCATGCGCGACAAAGCGTTCGAATTCGACAAGAAGGACGAGATCGCCGTCGCCGAGCGAGCTTATCGCCAAATCCTGGCCATGCAGCCGGACGATGCGTTGACGCTTTACCGCCTGGGCCGCTTGTTGGCGACGCAGGGCGATCACACCGAGGCCGCGCGGCTGTTCTCCCGCTCAGTGGCGGTCGAGCCTGCGGGCGAAAACGCCTGGCTGAAGCTGGCGCATTCGCTGCACGCCCTGGGGGATGAGGTTGCGGCGCGCAATGCTTGTCGCGAAGTCCTCCGCTTGCAGCCGAAGAATGAAGAGGCCGAGCGGCTGATCCTGCAACTCGCCCTTTCTGCTCCAAGGGCGCTCACCATCGCCAAGCCATTGTCGGCTCAAGGCGAGCAGATACCTGTCTGGATGCGCCCTGCCCCGCCTGTATGGGGCGTTCCTCAATCAGAAATCGTCCGTGCGACCGCAAGGTCTTGAAGGTCGCGGCTGACCAACAATGCCGTGTCCGTGACCGTCGAACGTTCAAATGACGGTATTGTCGCTCAATTTGAGCAAAGCCGACGGCAGCGAACGAATATTGCGCCTGTAAACCGGACGGTAACTTAGGTTGTCAGGGTGTGTGGCCCTAAAGGGCGATTGCTTAAACAAAAGCAATGGCTGGGGAACTAGGACTCGAACCTAGAATGACGGTACCAAAAACCGTAGTGTTACCATTACACCATTCCCCAGCAGGACCAGTGCGCCGCCGCAGTTCGTTGCGGCGAGGAGCGGTGAGATACGCCAAGCTTTTCGGGGATGCAACACTGAAAACAAAAGAATTTTCATCGAGCGGCGACTTTTTAAAAACCACAAATTCGCCGCTTGCGAGGTCCGAAACACGTGGCTATAAGCCCCCTCCTCGGCGCAACAACGGCCTCTAGCCTGCGTCGGGTAAAATGTCGGAGTGTGGCTCAGTCTGGTAGAGCACTGCGTTCGGGACGCAGGGGTCGGAGGTTCGAATCCTCTCACTCCGACCATTTTTCCTTACATCATCAGATGATTTCCCCCTCGCGGGGCCGTGCATTTGTTCGCGCGCGAGCTAAGCTCGGCGGCATGAACACGCTGATTGCACCCGCTGACGTCGTCGCTTTCTGGATCGAAGCCGGACCCGAAAAGTGGTTCGCCAAGGACGCCGCCTTTGATGCGGCCTTCACTGCGCGATGCCGCGACACGCATTTCGCCGCCGCCCGCCGAGAGCTCGACGCCTGGGCCAAGACGCCTGAAGGCGCGCTGGCCCTCATCCTCCTGCTGGACCAACTGCCGCGAAACGCCTTCCGCGACACCGCCCATATGTTCGCCACCGACCCGTTGGCCCTGTTGTTCGCCAAGGCGGCGATTGCGGCGGGCCATGACCGAGGGATGGCTGGCGAGCTGCGCCCCTTCATCCTGATGCCGCTGATGCACTCCGAATCGCTGGCGGATCAGGATGAGCTTCTGACCCTGCTGGATGAGGCCGAGGCACCCGAGACCTTCAAGTTCGCCGTCATCCATCGCGACATCATCGCCCGTTTCGGACGCTACCCGCATCGCAACGCCTGCCTCGGCCGCGAAACAACGGCGGAGGAAGCGATCTTTTTGAAATCCGGCGGGTTTGCTGGCTAAACCGTCGTAACGACGGTTGAAGTTTCCGTATGGCAAAGCTAGAGAAATGAGGCTTTTTCAACAACCATAAGCCAGAATCATGCCTCATTTTGCACGCGGCCTGACCGCTGTCGCCGCCTTGACCGTCATGCTGACGACGCCGGCCGAAGCGCAGATCTTCGGTCGCCGCAGCAATAACGCGGACGCTTCGGTGATCAACGAGACGCCGCGTTGCACGCAAAACCTGGGCACGGTGACGATCGCCGACACTCAGAGCGCCCTGTTCAGTCAATTGGGCGTGGGCGCGCCGTCCGAGCTGCTGCGTTATCTGATCCGCGAATCCGGCTGCTTTACCTTGATCGAACGCGGTCCGGGCATGGACGTGGTTGAGCGCGAGCGCGGTCTGGGCGCCGCCGGACGCATCCGCACTGCGGATTTCGTCCTAGTCGCCGAACTGGCCAATCCGATCGAGGCGGACAGCGGCGACAGCGGTCGCGGGCTGCTCGGGTCGCTGGCTTCCAGCGGCGGGCGCTTGCTGCTGCAAGCCGGCGTCGCGGCGGTCACCCAGGGCCAAGGGGCCGATATGGGCGCCGGCATGGCCCAGATGCTCTCCGCAGGCGCCAACGTCGCCGGCAATCAGCTGGATCAGGCGCTGAGCAATCGCACGGTTGACGCCATCAAGGACCTGAAGAAGGACCTCGCCAAGGGCAAGGAAGACGCCCAGGTCGTCTTTTCCCTGTCCAGCGTGCCCCTGGCCGAGACGGTCGGCTACACCCGCGCCGTCGCCAACAAGGACGATTGGCGCCGTCTGCGCATCCGCGACAATCATTTCGGCGGCCGTGTCGGCGCCGGCTATGAGACCGAGGACGAGGGCAAGACCCTGGCCCTGGCCTTCGTGCGCGGCTACGCCGACCTCGTGACCAGCCTGGGCGGCACGGGGTCGACTGTCCCGGAAGTCACCCTCGCCAACCGCGAAGCGCTCCGCGTCGAGGCGGCTGCGCAAGAAGCCAAGGCCGCTCGCCCGGCCCGTGGAGGTCAGGAACAGCGCAGCTCCGCGCGTCCCGCCGTCACGCGCTACACCCTGGCCAGGGCGTCGGTCCTGCGCAGCGCGCCAGACGGCGATGTCGTTCGCACCATGGCGGCTGAAGACACCGTCTTCCCGACGGGCGCCCAGGACGGCGACTGGGTCGAGGTTCTGGACGCCGACGACAATGTCGGCTGGCTCCAGCGCGATCGCCTGGCGACCGAAGACTGAACACCAAGCACTGAACACCGTCCTGCCCTCTCGCATGAGAGCGGCAGCGCCTGAATCTACCAGGAGTTTTTTCCTTGAATATCCGTATGATGGCCCCTGCCCTGGCCGCGCTCATGGCCGCCTCCGTCCTGCCGACCGCGTCTGAAGCCCAGGCGCGTCGCAGCGGCGCGCAACGCACCCAGGACGCGCAGATGGCGCAGATCCCGCGCTGCGCCCGTAGCCTGGGCACGGTTACGCTGGCCGACGGCCAGTCCGACTATTGGCGCGAGCTGCAGCTTTCGCCGCCGCAAAGCCTGCTGCGCGTGGTGATCCAGCGTTCGGGCTGCTTCACCCTGGTCGACCGCGGCATGGGCATGAGCGTCGCCCAGCGCGAGCGTGAACTGGCTTCCGGCGGCGACCTTCAACGCGGCTCCAATGTCGGCGGCGGCCAGGTGCGGGCGGCGGACTTCGTCCTGGTCGGCGAGATCGCCAGCCAGAACGCGAACTCGGGCGGCAGCGCCCTGGCCGGCCTGGCTGGCGCCGCCATCGGCGGACGCGCCGGCGCCATCGTCGGCGGTCTGCGCACACGCCGGATGGAGGCCAATACGGTCCTGTCCCTGACCAACGTCCGCACCTCTGAAACCGCCGCTGTGGCCGAGGGCTACGCCTCCAAGAGCGACATGAGCTGGGGTCTGGGCGCCGGCGGCTTCGGCGCGGGCGCTCTCGGCGGCGGCAGCTACGAGAACACCGAGATCGGCCGCATCGTGTCGCAGGCCTTCATCCAGGCCTATACCGACATGGTCATGCAGATGGGCGGGCTGGAGGGCGGCTCGCCGGCTCAGGAAGCCCCGGTCCAGACCTATACGGTCCAGCAGGCCGCCACCCTGCGCTCGCGCCCGAACGGCGGCTCGGTCGTGCGCGCCCTGCCCGCGGGCCTGCGACTCTATCCGACCGGCAACCGGGACGGCGTCTGGTGGGAGGTGCTCGACGACAACGACAACCTCGGCTGGGTGCTGAACGAGCGTCTGGCTCCCGGTCGCTGATCCCGGCCGAACCGACCAAATGGAAGAGCGCCCGCCGATCCCATCGGCGGGCGCTTTTCTGTCGCCCTCTCACGACCGCTCATCCCGGCGGACGCCGGGATCCAGTAAGAGCCACTGCACACAGAGCCGAAATGACCTGGATGCAGCCAAAGGACTGGATCCCGGCGTCCGCCGGGATGAGCGGGGATAAGGAACCCGACTTTTCTGTGAGCAAGCGAATCGGACGTCTGCCCAGCGACACGAATCAGAGGCATCCTCCCTCCCCATGACCGCCGCTCTCGCCCTCGCCGATCTGGAAACCCGCAGCGGGGCGGCCCCGGCCGATCACTCCGAGTGGCAGTATCTCAACCTGCTGCGCGACATCCTCGACAACGGCGTGCGCCGCGACGACCGCACCGGCACCGGCACGCTCGGCGTCTTCGGTCGCCAGATCCGCTTCGACCTGTCGAAGGGGTTTCCGCTTCTGACCACCAAGAAGCTGCACACGCGCTCGATCTTCATCGAGCTGCTGTGGTTCCTGCGCGGCGACACCAATATTGGCTGGCTTAAGGACAACGGCGTCGGCATCTGGGACGAATGGGCGGACGCGAACGGCGACCTGGGCCCCGTCTATGGCAAGCAGTGGCGCTCCTGGGCCGCGCCAAACGGCCAGAGCATCGACCAGATTCAGAAGCTGATCCACGGTCTCAAGACCAATCCCAACAGCCGCCGCCATATCGTCAGCGCCTGGAACCCGGCGGACGTGGACGACATGGCACTGCCGCCCTGCCATTGCCTGTTCCAGTTCTTCGTCGCGGACGGAAAGCTGAGCTGCCAGCTGTATCAGCGCAGCGCCGACGTCTTCCTCGGCGTGCCGTTCAACATCGCCTCCTATGCCCTGCTGACCCTAATGCTGGCCCAGGTCTTGGGGCTGGAGCCCGGCGATTTCGTCCACACCTTCGGCGACGCCCATCTGTATCTGAACCATCTGGAGCAGGCCGAGCTGCAACTGACCCGCCAGCCTCTGCCCCTGCCGACCCTGACCGTCGCGCCGAAAGCCGACCTGTTCGCCTTTGAGCTGTCGGACTTCGTCCTTGAAAAATACCAGGCTTGGCCACACATTAAGGCAAAGGTTGCAGTGTAAAATTGTAGGAGGGGCCATGACCACGAACAATGGAAAGCCGCCAGTTTCTAATGGCAGGCCTTCGACTACTCCGAATACCAAGCCCTCCACGGGCATGGATCGCGCGGTCAAAATTAATGAGAGCACGTCAGGCCCGCGCGGCAACACCCGCAGTGTTTCCACCTCCTCTCATACCGTCAAGCCGCCGACGAAGAAGTGATCAGCATCACAGTAGGAGCGCCGGCAGCTACTAACTGGCCTGCACTTATTGCGCCCGTTTTATCGGCGTTTTCATTTTTCCTCGCGATGCTTGCCTTTGTCCGGTCATCGCGCGTGGCCGAATTTCAGTTATGCACAAAGCTGTCTGAACAAATCGACGAAAAATGGTCAGAGCTCCACGGGATAAAAAGGGCCGCGCCCTACAAGCATAAACTTGTCGATATACTCAATCACTACGAGAGATGCGCCACTCTTATAAACGAATTCCGAATTCTTCGCGGGCGCTCCATTCAATCACTTGAACACCAAATTTTGGAATGCCTAGAGCGAAACTGGAAAGAAAAGTACGTACGAGATACATTTGAAGATGCTCGATCTTCATCTGAAACGTACAAAGAGCTTTCGGAACTAATGAAAAAGTCGTCTAAATTTTGCTTTGGTTAGACAAGTAATTCAGTGAATATTAAATATTTATTAGAATCTACAACAAAAATCTCCGACATCTATGCGCGCGAGCATTCCATCGACCGCGACCGCGACTGGGCCCTGCTCAAGCTGCAGGAAGAACTCGGCGAACTGACCAAGGAGCACCTGAACCTTTCAGGTCGCGCGCGCGGCAAGCCCGATGCCGAGGCCCTGGCCGACGAAGCCGCGGATGTCCTGGGGATGTTGCTCATCTACTGCGAGCGCGCCGGGATCGACATTGAGGCCGCCATGCAGCGCAAATGGCTGAAGTGGCTTGAGCCTGAAGCGCTCAAGACCGAAGCGTAAACTCCCGTAACGCCGTCTGGCGAGCGCCAGAGACTCGGCGCACCCTCCCCTGATCCGCGTTGATGCGGGGCATGAAACGGGAGGGTTGTCATGTTGAAGAAGTTTGCGGCCGAACTGGTCGGGACGATGGTGCTGGTGCTGTTCGGGTGCGGGGCCGCCGTGCTGGGCGGGTTCGATCATGTGGGGCAACTGGGCATCGCCCTGGCCTTTGGCTTCGCTATCATCGCCATGGCCTATGGCATCGGGCCGGTGTCGGGCTGTCACGTCAATCCGGCGGTCAGCTTGGGCGTCTTCGTCGCCGGACGGATGAGCGCCAAGGACATGCTGATCTACTGGATCGCCCAGTTCATCGGGGCCGTCATCGGCGCGGCCATCCTCGGCCTGATCGCCAAGACCGGCTTCGCCAGCCTGGGGCAGAACGGCTTCGACGCCGGGTCGCCGGGCGGGTATGGCCTGCACGCGGCCCTGATCTTCGAGGTCGTGGCCACGGCCATCTTCATCATCGCCATCCTGGGCGTGACGGGGGCCAAGGGGCACGGCGCCTTCGCCGGTGTCGCCATCGGCATCACCCTGGCCGTCATCCACATCGTCGGCATCCAGGTGACGGGCGTCTCGGTCAATCCGGCCCGCAGCTTCGGCCCGGCCCTGCTGGTCGGCGGCCAGGCCCTGAGCCAGGTCTGGGTCTTTTTCGTCGCCCCGGCTGTCGGCGCTGTGATCGGCGCGCTCTTCTTCCGCTTGAAACTGTTGGAGCCAGAGGCCTAAGTCCGGTCTAGGGGACGGTGTTCAGCCGTCCCCACCTTTCGGAGTTCGCCAGTGTCTGTTCCCAAGATCGCCCTTGTCGTCGCCCGCGCCCGTAACGGCGTCATCGGCCACAAAGGCGACCTGCCCTGGCGGCTGCGGTCAGACCTGCAACGCTTCAAGGCCATCACCGTCGGCAAGCCCTGCATCATGGGCCGCAAGACCTGGGAGAGTCTGCCGCTCAAGCCCTTGCCCGGCCGTCTGAACATCGTCCTGACCAAGGATGGGTCCTACGAGACCGAAGGCATGTCCAGGGGCGCGTTGGTCTGCTCCAACCTGGGCGAGGCCCTGTCCATCGCGCGCGAGACCGCCGCCGAGGACGGCGTGGATGAGGTCTGCATCATCGGCGGCACCGCCCTGTTCGAAATGGCCCTGCCCCGCGCCCAGCGGCTCTACATCACCGAGGTCGAGGCCGAGCCCGAGGGCGACGCCCACTTCCCCGCCTTTGACGAAACCGCCTTCATCGAGGTCGCGTCCGAGCCCCATCCCGCCGGAGAGAAGGACGACCACGCCTTTACCTTCCGCACCCTTGACCGCCGCTGAACCGGAGACCCGACCATGATCGTCGCCACCACCAACGACCTGACCGGCCATCGCATCGTCCGCCATATCGGCATGGTGCGCGGCGTCACCGTGCGCTCGCGCAACGTCATCTCGGACGCCATCGGCGGGGTGCAGTCGATGATCGGCGGGCGCGTCGGGGCCTATGTGAAGCTGGCCGAGGCCGCGCGTCAGGAAGCCTATGACGAACTGGTCGCCCATGCGCGTGACATGGGCGCCAACGCCATCCTGGCCATGCGCTATGACGCCAATGAGATCATGCCTGGCGTGACCGAAGTCCTGGCCTATGGCACCGCCGTGGTGGTCGAACCGGCCTGACGGATCAGGCGGCGGGGATGACCGCGCCGTCGTACTTTTTGGCGATGAAGTCCTTGACCGCCTGGCTGCGCAGGGCGTTTGCCAGAGCCTGAACGCGCGGGTCGTTCTGGTTGTCCGGGCGCGCCACCAGATAGTTGACGTAGGGGCTGTCGGCGCCTTCCAGCGACAGGGCGTCCGTCTTCGGCTTCAACCCGGCGTCCAGCGCATAGTTGGTGTTGATCACCGCCGCATCGACCTGAGGCAGGATGCGCGGAATGGTGGCGGCCTCGACCTCCTGGAACTTCAGACCCTTGGGGTTGGTCGCGATGTCGCGCACGGTCTGAAGCGAATTGGACGGATCACGCAGCGTGATCAGGCCCGCGCCTTGCAGCAGCAGCAGCGCCCGCCCGGTGTTGGACGCGTCGTTCGGCAGCACCACCTGCGCCCCGTTCGGAATCGCCGCCAGGGTCGTGTGCTTTTTGGAGTAGATGCCGAGCGGCTCCACGTGGACGCCTGCGACCGTCAAGAGGTCGGCGCCACGCGCGATATTGAACTCGTCCAGATAGGGCTTGGTCTGGAAATAGTTCACATCCAGCCGTTTTTCAGACAGTTGCACGTTCGGCTGAACGTAATCGTTGAAGACCTTGATCTCGATCGGCACGCCCTCGACGGCCAGGATCGGCTTCACCACCTCCAGGATTTCGGCGTGCGGCACGGCCGTGGCTCCGACCAGCAGCGGGGCGGCGCCCGCCTTCTTTTCCGCCCCCTGCCCGCACGCGGCGAGCATCAGGACAGCGGCGGCGGATAGCAGAAGCGAACGGCGGATCATGGCGTCTCTCTAACTCAACGGTGCGAGACCTTAGCGACCAGACGGTCGCCGATCATCTGCAGAATTTGTACGAGAACCAGCAGCAGAACTACGGTCACGACCATGACGTCGGTCTGGAACCGCTGATAGCCGAAGCGCACGGCCAGGTCGCCCAGACCGCCCGCCCCGACCACGCCCGCCATGGCGGTGTAGCTGACCAGGGCGATGGCTGTGACCGTGGCCCCAGCGATGATGCCAGGCATAGCCTCGGGCAGCAGGGCCCGCGTCACGATCTGGAAGGTGGAGCCGCCCATGGCCTGGGTCGCCTCGACCACGCCCTTGTCCACTTCGCGCAGGGCCGTCTCGACCAGCCGCGCGTAGAAGGGCGCAGCGCCCACGACCAGCGGCGGAATAGCCCCGGCCACGCCCAGCGAGGTGCCGACCAGCAGCACCGTCACCGGCAGCATGACGATCAGCAGGATGATGAAGGGCACCGAACGCAGCACATTGACGATCAGCGACAGCACGGCGTTCAGCACAGGGTTCGAGGCCAGCCGCCCCTTGCCCGACAGATAGAGCAGAACGCCCAGCGGTATGCCGAAGATCACGGTCAGCACCAATGATCCGCCCAGCATCAGCAGGGTGTCCACGGTCGCGCGGCCGATCTCGGCCCAATCGACATTATCGAACATCAGGCCGCCTCCACCATGACGCCGCGCGCCGTCAGTTGCGCCACCGCCGCCTCGGCGTCGCCGCCGGTGAAGGCCACGACCAGCTGGCCATAGGGCTCGCCCCGGATGCGGCTGATGCGGCCCGACAGGATCGAATAGTCCACGCCGACCGTCCGCGCGACGCGGCTCAGTTCCGGCTCATAGGTCGAAGAACCGCGGAAGGTCAGTCTGGCCAGACGCGACCCCACCGGCACGACCGAAGCGTCAAATGCCTCCTCACCCTCGGCCAGCATGGCGCGGGTTACCGGATGCTGCGGATGCAGGAACACGTCAGCGGTCGCGCCCTGCTCCACGATCTTGCCGTCCTTCAGCACCGCCACCCGGTCGCAGACGCGGCGCACCACCTCCATTTGATGGGTGATCAGAACGATGGTCAGACCCAGGTCGCGGTTCAACCCGTCCAGCAGGGTCAGGATGTCCTCGGTCGTCTCCGGGTCCAGGGCGCTGGTCGCCTCGTCGCACAGCAGGACGCTGGGACCACAGGCCAGGGCGCGGGCGATGCCGACGCGCTGCTTCTGGCCGCCCGACAGTTGAGACGGATGCTTCTTCGCGTGTTCCGCCAGACCCAACTGTTCCAGCAGCTCGGCCGTGCGCGCCTTCACCTCGGCCTCGGGCCGTCCCTCCAGCCTCAGGGGAAAGGCGACATTGTCCTCGATGGTCTTGGCGTTCAGCAAGTTGAAATGCTGGAAGATCATGCCCATTAGCCGCCGCGCGGCGCGCAGCTCGGCGGGCTTCAGCGCCGTGATCTCCTGGTCGTCGACGAAGATGCGGCCTGCATCGGGCGTTTCCAGCCGGTTGATGGCGCGGATCAGGGTCGACTTCCCAGCGCCCGAGCGCCCGACCACCCCAAACACCTCGCCGCGCCCGATGGTCAGATCCACGGCGTCCAGCGCCGTACGCTCGCCCGCCGCGCTGCGATAGCGCCGGGTCACACCCTCCAGTCGGATCATTCTAGTCGGCGTCCAGGGCGGCGGCGGGGATGATGGTCACGCTCTCGCCGCAGCCGCAGGCGTCCGTCTCGTTCGGATTGCGGAACACGAACTTGGACGCCAGCTTGGTCGTCTCGTAATCGATCTCCGAGCCGATCAGGAACAGCACGGCCTTGGGCTCGATCAGGATGGTGACGCCCTTGTCTTCAACCACCTCGTCCAGTGATTCGATCTGCTCGGCATAGGCGAAGGTGTATTCCTGCCCGGCGCAGCCGCCGTTCTTCACGCCCACCCGCAGGCCGACGTAATCCTTCTCCGCGTTGGTCATGATCTCGCGCACGCGCGCGGCGGCGGCGTCGGTCAGGGTCACGGCCTTGGGCCGGGGCCGGCGAGGTCGGGCGGCGGTCTGAAGCTCGGTCATCGACGCATCCCTAGAACATGTTCAGGGCCAGTTTGGCCTCGTCGCTCATCTTGGAGGAGTCCCACGGCGGGTCGAACACCAGGTTGGCCCGCGCGGACTTCACCCCCTCGACCTTCTTCACTGCATCCTCGACCCAGCCGGGCATTTCGCCGGCCACGGGACAGCCCGGCGCCGTCAGCGTCATCTCGATCAGGACGTCGCGGTCGTCGGAGACATCAACCTTGTAGATCAGGCCCAGCTCATAGATGTCGACCGGGATTTCCGGGTCGTACACCGTCTTCAGCGCCTCGATCAGGTCGTCGGTCAGCTTGTCCAGCTCAGCCTGCGACAAGGCGCTCTTCTGCGGCTCGTCCCAGGTCGCGGCGAAGGCGTCGCTGTCGCTGATGGCGTTGTCGGTCTTGGCGTCCATACTCATCACACGAAGAAGTTCCGCGCCTTGATCAGCGCATCCACGAAGGCGTCTGTATCCTCCACGGTGTTATATAGGGCGAAGGAGGCGCGCGTGCTTGAGGTCACGCCCAGTCTTTTCGCCAGCGGTTCGGCGCAGTGCAGACCGGCCCGCACGGCCACGCCGTAACGGTCCATGATCTGGGCCACGTCATGGGCGTGGGCGCCCTCGACGGAGAAGGTCAGCAGCGCGCCCTTCCCTTCGGCCTCGCCCAGCACCCGCAACCAGCCGGCGTCGGCCAGTCGCGCCCGCGCGTGGTCATAGAGCGCCATCTCGTGCGCCGCCACGGCTTGCTGGTCAAAGCCCGTCAGCCATTCCAGCGCCGCGCCCAGACCAATAGCCTCCAGGATCGGCGGCGTGCCGGCTTCGAACCGATGCGGCGGCGGCGCGTAGGTCACGCGCTCCTTGTCGACCGTCTCGATCATCTCGCCCCCGCCCTGATAGGGCGGTAGGCTCTCCAGAGCCTCGGTCGTGCCGTACAAAGCGCCGACGCCGGTCGGTCCGAACAGCTTGTGGCCGGTGATGACGTACCAGTCGCAGCCGACCGCCTGAACGTCCGGGGTCGCATGGACCGCGCCCTGGCAGCCGTCGACCAGCACCCGCGCCCCGGCCGCATGGGTCAGGCGGGTGATCTCGGTAATCGGGTTGATGGTGCCCAACACGTTCGACATGTGGGTGACGGCGACGATCTTGGTCCTAGGCCCCAGCAGTTCGGCGAAGGCTTCCATGTCGAGCGAGCCGTCGTCCTTGATCGGCGCCCATTTCAGCACCGCGCCCTTGCGCTCGCGCAGCAGGTGCCACGGCACGATGTTGGAGTGGTGCTCCATCTCGGTGACGATGATCTCGTCGCCCGGCTCGATGCTCAGGCCGATGCCGTTGGCGACCAGATTGATCGCCTCGGTCCCGCCCTTGGTCCAGACGATGTTCTCGCCCGATGGCGCGTTCAGGAAGCGGGCGACGATCTCGCGCGCCGCCTCAAACGCTTCGGTCGCCTCGTTCGACAGGGTATGCAGACCCCGGTGGACGTTGGCGTAGCTGCCCTCCATCGACGCGACCATGGCGTCGATCACCGCACGCGGTTTCTGCGCCGAGGCGGCGTTGTCCAGATAGACCAGCGGCTTGCCGTTCACCTGTCGCGACAGGATCGGGAACTGCGCCCGCGCGGCGTAGGGATCAAAGGGTCTCACAGACACGCCTTTCAGAGTTTGGCCGTCAGCCATGCGCGCACAACCTCCTTCGCCGCCTCATCCTCGATGCGGTCGATGACCTCGAACAGGAAGGCCTGGACCAGCAGGGCGCGGGCCTCATCGGCCGGAATACCGCGCTGCTGGATGTAGAAGAGCGCGCTCTCGTCCAGCGTCCCGACCGTATTGCCGTGGGCGCACTGCACGTCGTCGGCATAGATGATCAGCTCGGGCTTAGCGTCGATCTCGCCGCGCTCGGACGTGATCAGGGCGTTGTGGGCCATGCGGGCGTCGGTGCCGTCAGCCCCCCGCTCGACGATGATCTTGCCCTGAAACACGCCGCGCGCCGTGTCGTGAACGACGCCCTTGGTCAGTTGGCTGGTCGTGCCGTCGGCGGCGCGGTGATCGACCACGGTCGTCAGGTCCGCATGGCGCGACCCCTTCAACAGATAGAGACCGTCCAGACGGGCGTCTGCGCGCTCGGCTCCGTGGCTCAGCTGCGTCTCGATGCGTTGCAGCTTGGCGCCGGTCGTGACCACGGTCTGGCGATAGCGACCGCCGGCCTCCAGCCGCACCTCGGCGTTGACCACCGAGATAGCGTTCTCGGGCTCCTCGATCAGAACGATACGCGTGACCTCGGCGTCGCGGGCCACGTCGATCTCGACCTTGTTGTGAGCGACATAGGCCGAGCCCGTGCCCTCGTGCGTTTCCAGCAGCAGCAGGCGCGCGCCGGGGCGAGCGACGATCCGCGCCGCCGCCGTGTGGCCGGTGCCGACCGCGTCGGAAATGAAGCGCAGACGCAGGGTCTGCACGCCCGAGGCGATGAAATCGGTGACGCCGACCGGGCGCCCGTTGGCGAAGACGATGGCCTCTCCGCCCAGGTCGTAGAACGGCCCCGGCGCCCCGACCAGCGCCGTGCCGGACGGCTCAGGCGCCTCGCGAAGCCAGCGCTTCAGGTCGCTGTATTTCCACTCTTCCGTGCGCCGCGAGGGAAAGGTCTCGGCATTGGTCAGGTCGATCTGCGGCGCCGCACTCATGCCGCGGTCGGCAGGAACTTGTCGTACCCTTCCGCCTCCAGCTCCAGCGCCAGTTCAGGCCCGCCCGAGGCGACGATGCGACCGGCGGCCAGCACATGCACCTTGTCCGGTTTGATGTAGTCCAGCAGGCGCTGATAGTGGGTGATGACCAGCATGGAGCGGTCGGCGCGGCGCAGGGCGTTCACCCCCTCCGACACGATGCGCAGCGCATCGATGTCGAGGCCGGAGTCCGTCTCGTCCAGGATCAGCAGCGACGGCTCCAGCAGGGCCATCTGGAGGATCTCCATCCGCTTCTTCTCGCCGCCTGAGAAGCCGACGTTCAGCGGCCGCTTCAGCATGTCGAAGTCCATCTTCAGCGCCTGCGACGCCGCCTTGACCTGCTTCAGGAAGGCGGGGGCCGAGACCTCTTCCTCGCCGCGCGCGCGCTTCTGGGCGTTCAGCGCCGTGCGGATGAAGGTCATGGCCGGCACGCCGGGGATCTCCATCGGATACTGGAAGGATAGGAATACGCCCTTGGCCGCACGCTCGGCGGGGGCCAGGTCCAGCAGGTCCTGACCGTTCCACGAGGCGGAACCGGCCGTGACCTCATAGCCGGGACGGCCCGACAGGCTGTAGCCCAGCGTCGACTTGCCGGCCCCATTCGGTCCCATGACGGCATGGACTTCGCCCGCCGGCACTTCGAGCGTCAGGCCCTTGAGGATCGGCTTGTCAGCGACCGAGACGTGGAGGTTGTTGATAGAAAGCATCAGTATTTCACGCTGGTATCGACTTCGGAAAGGATCGTCTTGGCTTTGACGAGCGCATCCATCAGTCCGTCGTAAGGGATGTCCCAAGCTTGGCCGCCAGACTTGGGATAGATTTCAATTGCGAGGCCTATCGGCTCAATTCGAACCTCAGCCATGACCTCATCGCCGACAGATAGCTCGCAAGTCAGGAAGTCGCGATCTGGCGGAGATGCGATGAGCAACTCGATATTTTGGTCGCTCACCCCACGCTCCCCTCAAGGCTGATCGCCACCAGCTTCTGCGCCTCGACGGCGAACTCCATCGGCAGCTTCTGCATCACGTCGCGGACGAAGCCGTTGACCAGCAGGGCCACGGCCTCTTCCTCCGACAGGCCGCGCTGCTGGGCGTAGAAGAGCTGGTCTTCCGACAGGCGGGTCGTCGTCGCCTCGTGCTCCAGCTGGGCCGAGCCGTTGCGGGCCTCGATATAGGGGATGGTGTGGGAGCCGCACTCCTTGCCAATCAGCAGGCTGTCGCACTGGGTGAAATTGCGCACGCCCGTCGCCTTGGGATGCACCGAGACCAGGCCGCGATAGGTCGAGTCCGACTTGCCCGCCGACACCGCCTTGGCGATGATCCGCGACTTCGAGTTCTTGCCCAGGTGGATCATCTTGGTGCCGGTGTCGGCCTGCTGATGCCCATTGGTGATGGCGATGGAGTAGAACTCGCCCGAGCTTTCCTCGCCCTTCAGGATGCAGGATGGGTATTTCCAGGTGACGGCAGAGCCGGTCTCGACCTGGGTCCACGATACCTTCGAGCGGTCGCCGCGGCAGTCGGCGCGCTTGGTGACGAAGTTGTAGATGCCGCCCTTGCCCTCGGCGTCGCCGGGGTACCAGTTCTGGACCGTCGAGTATTTCACTTCCGCATCGTCCAGGGCCACGATCTCCACGACCGCCGCGTGCAGCTGGTTCTCGTCGCGCATCGGCGCGGTGCAGCCTTCCAGATAGGAAACGTAGCTGCCCTTGTCGGCGATGATCAGGGTCCGCTCGAACTGGCCGGTCTGGCTGGCGTTGATGCGGAAATAGGTCGACAACTCCATCGGGCAGCGCACGCCCGGCGGGATGTAGACGAAGCTGCCGTCAGAAAAGACCGCGCTGTTCAGCGCCGCGAAATAGTTGTCCGACACCGGCACGACCGACCCCAGATACTGACGCACCAGATCAGGATATTCGCGCAAGGCCTCGGAAATTGGCATGAAAATCACGCCGACCTTGGCCAGTTCGGCCTTGAAGGTCGTGACCACGCTGACGCTGTCGAACACGGCGTCCACGGCATAGCGCGGCGCGCCCTCGACCCCGGCCAGCACCGCCTGCTCGCCCAACGGGATGCCCAGCTTGGCATAGACGGCGAGCAGCTCGGGATCGACCTCGTCCAGCGACTTGGGCCCCTCTTTCTGCTTGGGCGCGGCGTAGTAGAACAGGTCCTGATAGTCGACCGGCTCATACTTCACCGAGGCCCAGGTCGGCTCTTCCATCGCCAGCCAGCGCTCATAGGCGGCCAGACGCCATTCCAGCATCCATTCCGGCTCGCCCTTCTTCTCGGAGATGAAGCGGATGATGTCGGCGTTCAGGCCGCGCGGCGCATATTCCGTTTCGATGTCCGAGGTGAAGCCGTGCTCATACTTTTCCAGAGCGGCGACAGCATCGACAGTTTCCTTAACAGCAGCCATGACTTACGCGACTTCCTTCACGCGCTCAGACAGGCGCGCTTGATGCTTGTTCCAGGCCGTGATCCAGGCCTCGGCGAACCGATCCCAGTCGCCTTGCCTCGTGCCCCAGCCCCCGGAGATACGCACGCCCCCGGTCGCCAGATGATCCAGGCCCATGGCGCTGATCGTCTTCGACGGCTTGACCTTCCCCGACGAACAGGCCGAGCCGGCCGATACCATGACCCCGACCAGATCCAGGGTGATCAACTGCTGCGGGCTGTCCCAGCCTTCGACGGCCATGAACAGGGTGTTGGGCAGACGCGGAGCCGCGCCGCCGATGATGGTTGCGCCCGCTGCCTTGACCTTGGCCTCGGCCGCATCGCGCCATGCGGCGTGCGCCATGGCCGCGTCCAGATCGCGCGCGGCGCAATCCGCCGCTGATCCAAATCCGGTGATGCCCGGCACGTTCTCAGTCCCGGCGCGCAAGCCGCGCTCCTGACCCGCGCCATGCAGGATGCGCACTGCGGCCACGCCTTCCCTGAGCACCAGAGCGCCCACGCCCTGCGGTCCGCCCAGCTTGTGCGCCGACAGGGTCAGGCTGTCCGCATTCAGCACCCGCATGTCGACCGGAACCTTGCCCGCCGACTGGATGGCGTCGACGTGCAGCCAGCCGCCCGCCGCGCGCACCAGAGCCGCCGCTTCGGCGATGGGCTGGATGACGCCGCTTTCGTTGTTCGCATGGTGGATGGCGACCACGGCCCGGCCCGGGCGCGCCAGCGCCTCGGCCAGCCAGACCAGATCGACCACGCCGTTTTCATCGACCGGCAGCACCTCGACCGGCGCGCCGCTGGCAGCGGCGGCTTCGGCCACGCACGGATGCTCGGTCGCGCCGACGATCAGCCGCTCGCAACCCGCCGCAAGCGCGCTGACGATGGCCTGGGCGTTGGCCTCCGTCCCGCCAGAAGAGAAGACCACGGCGGTCGGGTCGGCCCCGACCAGTTCGGCCACCTGGGCTCGCGCCGTCTCGACCCGCGCCCGCGCCCGGCGTCCGGCGGCGTGGACCGCCGACGGATTGCCGTTGTCGGCCAGGGCCTTGGCCATGATTTCCTGCACCTCGGGCCGCACCAGACCCGAGGCGTTGTAGTCGAGGTAGATGCTCACGCCGCCGCCTCCATGCCGACACCCGCGGGGGCCGCGCCCATGCGCGCCTGACCCGTGCGGTTCTGGATCACGTCATCCAGACTGACGCTGGCGAGATAGCGGTGGATCTCCTGCCCCAGGTCTTCCCACAGGTGGTGGGTGATGCAGCGTTCGCCTTTGATCATGCAGCCCTTGGGCGACCCGGCGCCGACGCAGCGGGTGGCGCGGATCGGCTCATCGACCGCAAGGACGATCTCGGCCACGGCCGTCTCATGCGCCTCACGCGCCAGGCGATAGCCGCCGCCGGGACCGCGCACACTCTTGACCAGACCGCTTTTGCGCAGCCGCGCAAACAGCTGCTCCAGGTAGCTGAGCGAGATTTCCTGACGCGTCGCGATCTCGGCCAAAGACACCGCCCGGTCCGCGCCATTGCGCGCCAGATCGGCCATCGCCATCACGGCGTATCGTCCCTTTGTCGACAGGCGCATAGAAAGCCCTCAAAAATTTCACGCTTTTCGGGGCTCTTGTGTTAGAACCCGCGCCCTCGCAGACAAGTGCGCAACGCTGGCTCGACTTAGAAAGTCCTACTGCGTTGGTCAAGTATTGTCCGCCCGCGAAACGACAGTTGAAGACAGGATTCCGCTGATCCATGCCTGAAGTCATTCTTCCCGGCGCCTCGGGCCGCATCGAAGGCCGCTATTCGCCCGGCAAGCGCCCGAACGCGCCGATCGCCCTGATCCTGCATCCGCACCCCAAGGCGGGCGGGCACATGAACAACCCGGTGGCTGTGACCCTGCACCAGCTGTTCGTCCAGCGTGGCTTCGCCACCCTGCGCTACAACTCGCGCGGCGTCGGCAAGTCGCAGGGCGAGTTCGACAGCGGCATCGGCGAACTGGCCGACGCGGCCACCGCTCTGGACTGGCTGCAGGCGAACAACCCCGCCGCCACCCAGACCTGGGTCGCCGGCTATCAGTTCGGCGCCTATATCGGCATGCAGCTGCTGATGCGCCGCCCGGAGACGGACGGCTTCATCTCGGTGTCGCCGCCGTCGAACATGTACGACTTCAGCTTCCTGGCCCCCTGCCCGGCCTCCGGCCTGTTCCTGCACGGCACCAACGACACCGTCGTGCCGCCGGTCGAGGTCGAGCGCGTGGTCAACAAGCTGCGCACCCAGAAGGGCATCGTCATCGACTACGAACTGGAAGAGGGCGCGAGCCACTTCTGGCAGGACCACATCGGCGCGGTCGAGCGTCGCGTCGGCGCCTATCTGGACAAGCGTCTGGAAGAAAACCCGGCCTGATCGGGGCCCCGATCAGAGCTATGTGTCGACCCGGGTTTCGGCCCGGGTCTTCCACAGCGACCACACGACGCCCCCGATCAGGATGGCGGCCGTCACGCCGAGCGAGATCGCCGGCGGAAACTTCTCCAGCCCCATCAGCGGCGCGGCGATGACCTTCCCTCCGATGAAGACCAGCAGGATCGCCAGCGCCTGCTTCAGATAGGCGAAGCGGTGGATCACCGCCGCCAGCGCGAAATACAGCGCCCTCAGGCCCAGAATGGCGAAGATATTGGACGTGTAGACGATGTAGGGGTCGGTCGTGACGGCGAAGATCGCCGGCACCGAATCCACGGCGAAGATCACGTCGGCGAACTCGATCGTCACCAGGGCCAGGAACAGAGGCGTGGCGTGCCAGATCATTCGCCCCGCCCCATTGGGTTCTCGCACGAAAAACTTCGAGCCGTGCAGTGTCTCCGTCACGGGCATATGCCGCCTCAGCCATTTGACGAGACCCTGTCCTGTCGCCGCCTCCTCCGTGGGGCTGGTTGCGATCATCCGACCTCCGGTGAAGATCAGGAAGGCGGCGAAGACATACAGCGCCCACTCATAGCGGCTGACCAGGGCCGCCCCGGCCGCGATCATCACCGCCCTCAGGATGATGACCCCCAGAACGCCCCAGAACAGCACCCGGTGCTGATGCAGGCGTGGAATGCCGAAAGCGGTGAAAATCAGTGCGATGACGAAGACATTGTCCATCGCCAGGCTTTTTTCGATGGCGAAGCCGGTCAGGTAGTCCAGCCCGCTGTCCGCCCCCAGCCGCGCCCAGACCCAGGCTCCGAACAACAGGGCGACGCCGATATAGAAGGCTGACAGCAGCAGGCTTTCCCTCACCCCGATCTCGTGCGCCTTGCGGTGCAGGACGCCCAGGTCGAAGGTCAGCAAGGCGATCACGACCAACAAAAAGCTCGCCCACATCCACGCAGGCTTGCCCATCCACTCGACCGCCAGCAACTCCATCAGCGCCTTTCGCCGGCCTGCATCGCCGCTCTCCCAATGGTTGGCGTGCGAGGTTCAGGGATCATTTCAACATCTGGTCCAGGGCAACGCTGCCGGAAAAACAGGGTTCCGCAAGGTCGCCATGATCCCGCCGTGATTTCGCCAAGGCGTCCCGTACGACCCGCGATGCAACCCGAAGCGCTTTAACGCGATTTAAGGTCAAGCTCGCCTAGACGCGGGCGCGGCGCGTTGCGAAACCGCACGACTTGAGGGGGACGCCTTCGTTGAAGAGATCGGAAGCGAGAGCGCGAGGTCTCTGGCGCCGGGGCGCGGGGCTGCTCGTCCTGACCGCTGCTGCGTCTGGCGTTCTGACGTCAGCAGCGCAGGCTCAGGACACAGTGCCCTACAGCTTCGAAGCCGCCATGGCCCGGCTGGACGCAACCTCCAGCATCCGCAGGGCCTCCAGCGCCGACGTGACGGCGGCCGAAGAACAGGCGGCGGCGACGCGCACGCTGAACCGCCCGACCATCGCCGTCGACGCCCAGCTGCTGCGCTATCAGAAGACCTTCGACATCTCCCTGTCCGACGCCCTGGGCCAGGCCGAGGGCGTGGCCAATCAATTGCTGCCCGGGATCATTGGCGACCTGCCCGGCGTGCCGGGCGACATTCTTCAGGCCATCAACGACCGGCTTGAAACCGCCCTGCCCGAGTTCTTCGCCAGCCTGCCCGGCAGCGCGCGGCTGAAGACCGCCGACACCAGTTTCCGCCCCGTCGCCACCGCCGTCATGCCGATCTACACCGGCGGGGCCATCCCGGCCCTGCGCGACGCGGCGGGGGCCAATGTCGACATGGCCCGCGCCCGTCAGGCCGAGGCCGGCAATCTGGAAAGCGTCAATCTGGTGCGGGTCTATTTCGGCCAGACCCTGACGCGCGAGGCCCTGATTATCGCCCGCGAGACGCGCGACGGCTTCGACCTGCACCTGCGCAACGCCCAGGCCATGGAACGCGAGGGCTTTCTCAGCGCCGCGCAACGTCTGCAGGTTCAGGTCGCCCGCGACGCCGCCCAGCGTCAGCTGGATCGCGCCGAGCTGGAGCATGACACGGCGGTTCAGAGCCTGGCCCGGATGCTGGATGTGACGGCCCCTGTCGCCCCGACCAGCCCCCTGTTCGTCAACTCCACACCGCCCGGCCCTGTCGACGGCTTCATTGAGGACGGGGTCGCCGACCATCCCCGCGTGGCGTTGGCCGGTGCGGGCCGCGAACTGGCCGACGCCGGGGTGGACCTGGCCCGGTCCCGGCTGCGCCCGTCGGTCTACGCCTTCGGGGCCTACAACCTGAACCGCGAGGACGCCCTGCCGACCGAGCCGGACTGGGCCGTCGGCGTCGGCGCCCGCTACACCCTGATGTCCTCGTTGGATCGGGGCCGCATGGTCAGCGCGGCTCGCGCCCGGTCCCAAGCCGCCGAACAGTTGGAACGTCAGGCCCGCGACGAGGTCCGCATCCTGATCATCCGCACCTATAATCTGGTCGAGCTGTCGCGCCGTCAGTTCCTGTCGCTGGACTCCAGTCTGGAGGCGGCGACCGAGAACCTGCGGGTTCAGGATCTGTCCTTCCGGGAGGGCGAAGCGCCCGCCTCCGCCGTCATCGACGCGCGTAACCTGCTGGGCACGGCCCGCTTGCAACGTGCGGCGGCGGCCTATGAGTATGAACTGGCTCTGGCCGCCCTGCTGGCCGCCAGCGACCGCAGCGACGAATTCATCAGCTACCTGCAACGCGCCGACCGGGTGATCGCCCCATGACCGAGACCGCCCCCGCCGGTGACAATGCCGCTGATCCGGTCCCGCCGCCGCCCCGTCGGCGCAGCCGTCCGCCGGTCAAGACCCTGCTGATCGGCGTCGCGGCGCTGGCCGTGCTGATCTTCGTCGTCGTCGGCCTGTTCCTGGCCGCCCGCCCGGCCCCGCCGCAGGTGCAGGGTATGGTCGAGGCCGAGACCTTCACCGTCGCCACCAAGGCCCCCGCCCGCGTGGAGAAGATGCTGGCCTCGGCTGGCGACCGCGTCGCCAAGGGTCAGGTTCTCGCCATCCTCTCCAGCCCCGAGATCACCGCCGGCGATCAACAGGCCGCCGCCGCCCTGCAAGGCGCTCAGGCCGTTCAGGAACTGAGCCGCGTCGGCGCGCGGCCCGAAGACATCCGTTCGCTGGAATCCATCTGGCGCAGCGCCCAGGCCGCCGCCCAACTGGCGGCCCAGACCGCCCGCCGGGCCGAGAACCTGTTCGCCGAGGGCGTCATCTCGGCCCAGCGCCGCGACGAGGCCGTCGCCGCGCGCGCCGCCACCGCCGCCCAGTCCGAGGCCGCCCGTCAGCAGTATCTGAAGGCCGTGGCCGGGACCCGCAGCGAAGAAAAGGCCATCGCCGACGCCCAGGTCGCCGCCGCTCGCGCCGGGGTCGGCGAAATGGCGGCGCTGCAAGCCGAGACCCGCCTGATCGCCCCTGCGGCGGGCGAGATCGCCGAACGCTTTTCCAACCCCGGCGAACTGGTGCTGATCGGGGTGCCGGTCTTCAGCGTGGTCGATCTGGATCACTCTTGGGTCGCGTTCAATCTGCGCGAGGATCAGTTCAACGGCCTGAAGATCGGCCACACGGTGCGCGGCGACATTCCCGCGCTGAACCGCAAGGCCGTGGCCTTCCGCATCAGCTTCATCAGCCCCCAAGGCGACTTCGCCACCTGGCGCGCCACCCGCCAGTCGCGCGGCTATGACGTGCGCAGCTTCGAGGTCCACGCCAAGCCCGTCGCCCCGGTCGAGGGCCTGCGTCCCGGCATGAGCGTCCTGTTCGACTGGCCCGCCCGGTGACGACGCCGACCGGCGGCGTCTTCGGTCGCGCCCTGCGCGCCGAGATCGCGCATCTGGCCCGCAGTCGCTGGGATCTGATCCTGCTGGTCGTCATGCCGGTCGTGCTGATGGTCGTGGTCGGGGCCATGCTGTTTCAGGGCGTGGTGCGTGACGTCCCAGTCGCCGTCGTCGATCAGGACCATTCCGCCTTCAGCCGCGCCGCCATCCGTAACATGGAGGCCAGCCCCGGCGTGCGCGTGGTGGCCCAGCCCACCGATCTGGAGGCCGCATGGCCCCTGATGCGGTCGGGCCGGATCTACAGCCTCGCCTACATCCCGCGCGACGCCGAGAAGAACGCCTTTCGCCAGCCGGATGCCGTGATCGTCTATTACAACGGCGCCTTCCAGACCGTCGGTTCGCTCGCCGCCTCGGCCCAGACCACGGCCCTGACCGACGCCGCCGCTCCCCTGATCCTGGACCGCGCCCGAGCGCTGGGCGTGCCCGCCGCGCGGCTGAAGACCCCCGCCGTTCAGGTGACGATCCTGGGCAATCCGCAGCTCAGTTTCGAGCTCTTTCTCGGCGCGCTCATCATGCCCGGCGTCCTGCATCTGCTGATGGCCTGCGCCGCCGTCATGGGGGTGGGCCGAGAATTGCGCGGCGGCTCGCTGAAGGCCTGGTCGACACGCATGGACGGGCGGCTGACGGCGGCGCTGGCGGGCAAGCTGACCCCCTATGTCCTGATTTTCACCCTTTGGGGCGCGGTCTGGGTCGCCTGGCTGTGCGGCTGGCGCGGCTGGGGCGTCGAAGGCAGCCTGCTGATGCTGCTGGGCGGGCTGTTCGCCCTGATGGCGGCCACCGCCGGGATCTCGGCCCTGCTGATCGCCCTGACCGGCGATATGGATGTCAGCTTCTCGGCCACGGCGGTCTATGCCGGTTCAGCCATCGCCTTTTCCAACGGCACCCTGCCCCTGCTGCACGGCCCGGCCTTCGCCCAGGTGTGGAGCGCCATCCTGCCCTTCACCCACTACTTGCGGTTGCAGAACGAACAGATGGTGCTGGGCTCGGACGTCGCCGCATCAATAGGGCCGCTGATGATCCTGCTGGCTGTCGCGGTCGGGACCTTCGCCCTGTCCGCCCCCCTCGCCCATCGCCGCGCCCGACGCGCACCCAAGCCGGAAGACCTCAGCCTGCACCTCCCCGCCCGCAGCTTCGGCGGCGCCTTTGTCGGGACCTTCGCCGGCATCTTCAAGCATCGGCCCCTGTCCAGCACCATCCTCTTGGCCGTGGTCGCCTACGCCTTCTACTACCCGATGGCCTATGTGGGTCAGACGCCGGTCAAGCTGCCCGTCGCCGTCGTGGATCAGGATCATTCGGCGCTGAGCCGACGACTGGTTCAGGAAATGAACGCCACACGCGCTCTGGACGCCTCGGTCGTCACCGCCTCGCCTTCCGAGGCCGAACGAATGCTGCGCAACGGCGAGGTCGACGCGGTCATGCACATCCCCGAACGGTTCGAGTCGTCGCTGATCCACGGCGACGCCAAGGGGGTCGGTCTCTATCTGAACGGCGCCTATCTGGTTCGTGCCACGGCCATGGGCAAGGCGCTGGGCGGAGCTGCAGCCGCCGCCGCCGAACAGACACTGACCCCGGTAATCGAGGCGACGCGTCTGCTGGAACGCGCCCCGACCGTGGTGCAGCGCCCGCTCTACAACACGACGGACGGCTACGGCAGCTATGCGGTCCCGGCGGTCAGCGCCATCATACTGCAACAGACCCTGCTGCTGGGCGCGGCCCTCTTCGCCGGTCTGCGGCGCGAGACCGGGGCGGCGGCGCTTTCGACCCGCAGCTTCCTCGGCCTGTGGGCCGCCCTGACGCTGATCGGCTGCATCGCCAGCCTCTTCTATTTCGGCTTCGTCTTCTGGTTTCAGGACTATCCGCGCATGGGCGACCTGTTCGGGATCATCCTCGCCGTGCCGGTCTTCGCCGCCAGCGTCTCGGCCCTGGGTCTGGCGATCGGCAGCCTGTTCGACCGACATGAGCGCGCCATGCAGATCCTGGTCGGAACCTCGGTGCCGCTGTTTTTCCTCGGCGGCGCCGCCTGGCCCCTGTTCCTGATGCCTCAGCCCCTCGCCTGGCTGGCCCGCCTGTCGCCCTCGACCTCAGCCATCCAGGCCTTCGTCAAGTTGAACGCCGCGGGCGCCAGCGTCGCCGAGGTCGCGCCGGAGCTGCTGACGCTGGCCGTCCTGGCGGTTCTGTTTGGGGTCACGGCGTGGTGGCGTCTAACCCATCAGAGGCGCGCCGACCGTATGAGCTCAGCCTCGGCCGGCGTCAGCGGCAGGCGTGCGAAGACGTTGTTCAGATAAGCGTTCAGAGGCCCCGAGAAAGGCCAGTCTGATCCGGCGACAAAGCGATCAATCCCGATGCGCCGCATCAAGGCGACCAGCCGCAGCAGGTCAGCCTCCGAGGTTTCCGCGTCGAAGACCTGGGCGAGATCGAAGGACAGGCTCCGGCTCGTTTCCGGGTGCTCTTCGAGCGCCTCGGCGAAGGCCGTCATGGCGGCCCAGGTATTGTCATCCAACCCGCCCCAGCCCCCTGAATGGGCGATCATGACCGGCACGCCCTGAGCCTGAGGCAGCACCTGATCAAGGAAGATGCCGACATCCTTGGCCCCATAGTCCTCGGCTCGGGTCCGCATATGGATCATGATGGTCATCTCCCCTGCCGCCGCCGCGCGGAAGACCCGAGCCAGCGCCGCCACGTCGTCAGGGTCGCGCAGATCCACGTCGGAATTGGTCAGGTGCAGCTTCACCCCGGCGGCAAAGGGATCATCCGCCCAGCGCGCGATTTCCGGGAGGGCTGTCGGCGTCAGCGGGTTGACGCTGACGAAGGCGCTCAGTCGGTCCGGATGGCGGCGCGCCAGATCGACCGTGAAATCATTGGCCGCCCGGATCAGGTCGGGCGCGTCATGGCGCGCAGGAACCATCATCGGGCTCTCGGCCAGATAGGCGGTCGACATCAATAAGGCCCGGCTCACCCCCGCCGCATCCATGTCGGTCAGCAGGTCATCGACGGTCAGCGGTCGGGTGAAGACCTCGGGACAGGCGCTGATCCTCCCCAGGCTGCTGCAATAGGCGGGCAGGAAGTCCAGGATCGCCGGGGAATGGACATGGACATGATGATCCGTGGCCACCGGCTCAGCCATGGCGGGGGCAGAGGCAAGCATCATCGTGGACGCCGCCAGCACGGCGGCGAGGTTCAAACGCATCTCAAATTCTCGGAAAGAAAAAGGGGGCCGGTTTTACCGGCCCCCGTAAAGCGTCGCGATCAGCGCGGCGTGTCGGCCAGCAGCGTCTGTTTCCAGAACTGCAGACTGGTCCAGAAGTAGTAGTCCTCGTTTTCCTTCTTGTGGAAACCGTGGCCCTCGTTCTGCGCGAGAAGGTGCCAGGCCGTGCCGCCGTTGGCGCGGACGGCGGCGACGATCTGATCAGCTTCCGAGGCCGGCACGCGAGGGTCGTTTCCGCCCGTCGCCACCAGCAGGGGGATGGTGATCTTGTCGACGCTGGTCAGCGGCGAGATGGCCTGTAGCTGCGCGCGTTGAGCCGGATCACGCTCGTCGCCGTATTCCACCCGACGCAGGTCGCGGCGATAGGACTGGGTGTTCTCCAGGAAGGTCACGAAGTTGGAGATGGCGACATAGCAGTTCGCCCCCTTCAACCGATCACTGTAGTGGACCGCCGTGGCGTAACACATATAGCCGCCGTACGAGACGCCGGTGACGGCGAAACGGTCGGCGTCCAGGCCGGGGTTCTTCTCCAGATTGTCGAGGAAGGCGCCGATGTCCTTCACCGAATTTTCGCGCTGGAACGGTCCGTTATCGAGGTTGACGAACCGCGTGCCATAGCCCGACGAACCGCGCACGTTGGGGAAGAAGATCGCCACGCCCAGTTCGTTCAGCAGATAGTTCTGCGAGCCGAGGAAGTCAGGCCGCGTCTGGCCTTCCGGGCCGCCGTGGATGTCGATGATCAACGGACGCTTGCCCGGGAACTTGGTCGCGTCCGGCTGATAGAGGAAGCCCGACACCGTCTCGCCGTCAAAACTCTTCACCTCGACCAGGCTTGGCTCGACGTTGATCGAGGGGTCCAGTCCGCCGGTCTCGCTGTGCGTCCACTGGGTCACGGCTAGGGTCTTGGGATCGATCGAGAAGGCGTCGCCCGCCACACGCGCGGACGACAGGCTGAGACCGATCGCGCCCCAGGGGGCGATGTCGATGGTCGCGCCTATGCTGTAGGGAATGACGCCGTTGGGCAGGCCGTCCACCGCACGCACCACACCGCTCGCCATATCCAGAACACGCAGTTTGGACGCGCCGGCCTCGTTGACGGCATAGGCGATGAAGCTGCCGTCCGGGGCGATGGCGTAGTCGCTGACGTCCCAGCGGGCCTCGGTCGACACCGGGCGGAAGTCGCCGCCCTCGATGCGGCCCAGACGCAGGAAGTCGGACCCCTTGTTGGACGCCGCCCAGACGGCGCCGTTCGGCGCATACTGCGGATCGACATAGGAAACCTGGGCCTCGGGATCGGTCAGCGGCGTCATGCGGCCGCTGGCGATGTCCAGCTCATAGACCGCCGCATGGTTGATCGACATCCGGTTCAGCACCAGTGCCCTGGACCCGTCCGCCGAGAAGTCAGAGATGTTCCAGCCGCCCCCCGACACCTGGGCGACCAGGCGGTCGGTCGCGGGATCGCGCGGATCGACGACATAAAGGTCCATGTCCGCGCCGTTGCGACGCGAGGAGGCGTAGCCGACACGCTTGCCGTCCGGGCTCCAGGCGCCGAACCAGTTGCGGCTCTTTCCGTCGGTCACGCGCGTCAGGCGACCGTCGGCGAGCGTATAGAGTTGATAGAACTCGTCCCCGCCGTTGTCCTTCTGGACCAGCAGGACGTCGCCAGAGGGCGACGGGGCGCCGGCCATGACCGGCTCGGCCTCAAAGCTGATCTGGCGACGGGCGCCGCCAGGGGCGCCGACCACGTGGATCTGGTCCGTGGCGCCGAAGCGGGTCTTGATCAGCATCGACTGATCGGCCGCGTTCCAGCCGACGAAGGCGGCGCGGCGGCTCTGAAGATAGGGCAAGGTGGCCGCCGCCAGGTCGTCGGGAACGGCAGGCAAACCATCGGCGACGATGGCGGCGGGCTTGGGGATTTCGGCGACGGCGGGCGCGGCGCACAGGGCCAGGCTCAGCGCCATCAGGGAAACGCGAGAAATCATAGGGTAACACCCTCTCACAAGAGACCCTCAATCAAGAGGAAGGGTGTCGCCGGCTCCATATCGCGAACGATGGGGGAGGAGCCGGCGACGGGAACACGGCGCCAGAACTAAAAGCGGTACCGTGCTCCAACCGTGACGTAGCGGCCGATCACATCGTAATAGGGCGAGAAGAGCGAACCCTCCGGCGGATCCTTGTCGAACAGATTGGTCGCATTGGCGTAGAGTTCCACGCCGTCCGCGCCGAAGCGCGACAGGTCGGCCGTCACGCCGAGATCGAAGTAGGTGTAGGCGTCGATCTCGTTGTTCACGATCTTGATGGTCGAGTTGTATTGACCATCCGAGATGTAGCGAGCGCGCAGGTTGGCGCTGAAGACCTCGCCCTTCCAGCCTGCCGAGGCGTTCAGGCGCAGCTCAGGCACGCCCAGACCGAAGGCATAGCCCTGCGAGCCCACATACTGGATCTCGGTCACGCCATCATTGGTGGTCAGGCTGTTGGTCCAGGTCCCGACCATGCGCAGGTTGATGCGGCCCGAGGCATCAGCGAAGAAGCGATCCAGCGGCGCGGTGTAGGAAACCTCGGCGTCAACGCCATCGGTCTGGTACTCGGCCAGATTGAGGAAGGTGGACATGGTGCGCACCAGATCACCGGCAGCATCACGTTCAACCTTGTCGCACAGAGCCTTGTTGCCGTTGGAGCAACGCGTCACCAGGTCCTGCGGCGCGATGGTGGTGATCACGTCGTCGATCTTGATGCTGTAATAGTCGATCGACATGTTCAGGCCGGGCACGGACGGCGGCGAGTAGGTGAAGCCCAGCGTCAGGGTGTCAGCCGTTTCCGGCGTCAGGTTCGGGTTGCCGCCCCCATTGTTCAGAACATAGACCGTGGCGTTTTTGACCGGGTCGTTGATGTTGTTGTAGCCCGTGGTGGTCTGGGTATAGAGCTCGCTCAGGTTGGCCGAACGGATGTCACGCGACTGGGTGATACGGCCCCGGAAGCCAGGGAAGAACTCATTGGTGGCGCCCACCTTCCACGACCAGATCGATCCGGTGGTGTCATATTCCGAAACCCGGACGGCGGCGTTGAACTGCAGGTCGTTGAAGACCGGCACATCCTTGACCAGCGGCAGCAGGACTTCTGCGAACGCTTCCTTGACCGCAAACTCGCCGGACATGGCCGAGAAGCTGAACGAACGGAAAGCCTTGGCGGCGTCCAGTTCACCCACGGTCTGGTCGATGGATTCCTTGCGAGCCTCGACACCGAAAGCGACAGAGACATCACCGGCCGGCAGGCTGAAGGGCTCGCCGCGCATACTGAAGCCTACAGTGTCCAGCTTGGTCGTCGACCGCTGCATCGGCGTGCCGGTGACATAGTCAACAGCAGCCTGCGACGGGGCGCCCAGGCCGAACAGGTTGATCGGCACGCAGGTGCTGTTCGGATTGGTCAGGGCGTCGCGACAGATCGCCTGGCCCGTGGCCGGGTTGATCACCGAGTCCACGGCCTTGGCCCACTCATTCTTCAAAATGAAGCCCGGGGTGTCGATGTCGTTGTTGAACTCACCGTGGCTGTAATAGGCGCCCCAGCGCCATTGGCTGCCGAGCTCGCCGTCCAGAGCCAGAGTGGCCTGGGTCGTGACCCGCTCGAAGTCGATGGTGGGGAAGTTGATGTCTGAGTTGAAACGACCCATCGTCAGGGTTGTTTCGCCCGCCGCATCCATGGCCGCGCCCACGGCGCTCGGCAGGAAGGCGTTATCACGCTTGACCACCAGGTTGCCGCGGTCGTGATCGCCGAACCAGGTATAGGTGTTCCACATTTTCGAGTGGCGCACGTCTGCGGTGAAGCGCAGGTTGTCCTGGATGTCATAGGTAAAGCTGGCCAGGGCGGCGTAGCGCTGCTGCGGCGTCACCAGCGGGCTGATGTCGTCGTTGGACGGACCTTCGCCGCCAACGCTCGAGGTGCCGACAACCTTGCCATAGTCAAAGTCGCGCAGCGAACCGTCCGGGTTGAAGGCCTTGCCCTTGAGCACGCCCGACATGATCAGGCCGCCATAGGCTGCGTTCGAGAAGCCGACATCCGGCACATTGACGAAGTTACCCGTGCCGTCGCCGGTCGAAACTTGCGACCAACGACCGACATTGGGACGCGAGGCGCGCGGGATGACACCCTCGTTGTCCAGGTACTCGCCGCCGATCACCACGTGACCGCGACCATCCAGAATGCTGCGGCCATAGGCCCCTTCAAAGCGGACCTGCTCAGCGTCGTCATAGGAAGAGACGCCGTACTCGGCGCCCAGCTTGCCGCCTTCGAACTTGCGGTCCAGCGAGACGTTGACCACACCGGCCACGGCGCCCGAACCCCAGGCTGCCGAGGCGCCGCCCGTGACAACATCAGCGCTCTTGATCAGCACGGTCGGGATCGAGTTCAGGTCGTTCTCGCTCGAGACACGGCGACCGTCGATCAGTACCAGGGTGCGGCTGACGCCCAGGCCGCGCAGGTCAACCGGCGCACCGCCCGCCCCTGTGTTGGTGCTGGTGGTCTGGGCCGACTGGGTGGCCCGGAACTGCGGCATGTCGTTCAGGGCCGCCGCCACGTTCAGGCGCGCGCCGACCGACAGGTCTTCCGCCGTCAGGCGCACGGTCGGGGTCGGGGCCGTGAAGCCGGCGCGATCGATACGCGATGCGGTGACGACGATTTCGTCGATGGTGGTGGGGCTGCCCGCGGGCTCTTCGTCCTGCGACTGGGCGATTGCGCCGCCGGCGCATGCCAGCAGGGCCATGGCGCTACAGCAGCCGGTCAGATGGAGATGAAATCTAGACAAGACAAATCCTACTCATGCGACGACGGCGCCCCTCCCCAGGGAAGCCCGGTGACTGACGCTCTGACGGCGTCGTTTGATAGCCCCCGCTGTCATCGGGCCTGAGAGTTTCGGACCGGCGGGTCCTTGCTTCTTCGGCGAGGACGCGCCCCCGGCGGGTGCGCCCTTCTCTCCAGCGTTCATCCTGCAGCACGGTCCGTTTGCCTGAGCGTTTCCGGGGCGGTTGCGCCTTCGGCGTCGATGCGAGATCGAACTCTCCCGCGCTGCATATCCAGTAAGATCGGACCACACGTCGCTGTCAAATGGCTCATTTGCGCAAAATAATTGCACATTTTAGAAAATACCGACGATTTACGACCGCTCGAACTGAGCGCGACCCGTCAATCCGCGGATCTTGACCGTCAGCGACCACACCGTGACGGCGCGGTGACAGAAATGGGGCGAACGGAGGGGTGGAAACTTATCCACAGGTAAGGCCGGATCAGGGCGCTTTTGGATCAGCCGGCGCGCGCGGCGCATCCCCCATGGCCAGTTTCCAGCGGTCAAGCAGACGTTCGCGACGCACGCGATCCAGATTGGCCAGAAGCCCAGGCCCCACGCGAATGGGCCGGGCGCCCGGCGAAGTCGATCGCACCGTATCCCCGATGTCGTCGCGCACAGGCCGTATGCCGAGAACAGCAATGCCTCTCTGCCCTTCTCGCGAAAGCAGATAATCGAGGAACAGCCTCGCCGAATTCGGATGCGGCGCCGCACGCGGAATGAAGGCCACTCGGGATACCGACAGGTGATAATCGGAGGGCGTAACCAGCGCCACATCGGGATGGCGCAACGCCCAGCTCTCTCCGAAAGACTGGTTCATATTATAGGCCAGCACCATCTTGCCCGAGGCGAGTTGCCCCATCATCCGCTGACCCGACGTGTCCAGCCGCGGACGACTGCGGCCCAGGGCCTCCATCAATCGCCACGCATCCGGATAGATCTGCACGTCCGCCGACAGATGCATCAGCGCCACCCCGCTGCGTTCAGCGTCGTAGACAGTCGTTCGTCCGGCGAAAAGCTCGGGTCGGGCTTCCAGCAGACGCAGCAGTTCAGCATGGCTCCCGGGCACGGCGTCCGCCGGCAGCAAGCGGCGATTATAGGCGAAGACAATCGGTTCAGCGGTGATGCCGAATCCCTGATCGCGCCACACGGACCCGTCGGGCATGGCCCGCCGATGCGGCGAGCGATAGGCTTGAGCATAGCCGTCGTTGATCAACTTGATCTGTAGATCCATGGCTGAACTCCAGACCAGATCCGCCTTGGGCCGATCATCCTGCGTCTCGGCCACCACCCGTTCGGCGATGAGAGTGGAGTTCATGTCCTCCACCCTGACGGTGATGTCCGGGTATCGGCGACGGAAGTCCTCGATCAGAGGCTCCATCAGGCTGGTATTGGCGTAGATTGTCAGCTCGCCTTCCTTTTGCGCCGCCCGTCGCACACTCGCCGACGTCGCGCCGTCCAGCGACTCGCCGCAGCCCGCCAGCAGGCAAAGCCCCGCCATCACCCCCTTCAACAGCCAGGCCATCTTCACCGTCGCTGGTTTCCCGCTATGGTCACGGTATGCCCTCTCATCCCCCGCCCCCGCCCGGACGATTCCCGACGCCATGAGAGTCCTCGTCGTTGAAGATGACAAGGCGCTGCAACACTCCCTGACCGCCAGCCTTCGCGGCGCCGGGATGCAGACCCGCTGCACTCATCTGGGTGAAGAGGCCCTGATGCTCGAGGCCGTCGGCGATTTCGACGCCCTGATTCTGGACATCGGCCTACCTGACATTGACGGCTTTGAAATCCTGACAGCCCTTCGCGGGCGCGGCTCGACGACCCCGATCCTGATGTTGACCGCGCGCGACGCCGTCAGCGACCGTGTCGCGGGGCTGGAACTGGGCGCCGACGACTATCTGGTGAAGCCTTTCGCTCCGCCCGAGCTGGTGGCGCGCGTTCGCGCCATCGCCCGACGCAACAGGGGCCAGGCCGGCGGCGCCGTGACGATCGGCGCCCTGACCTGTGACTGGGAAGCGGGGCGGGCGCGTGTCGGCGACCGCGAACTGGACCTGCGTCCGCGCGAATGGGCCGCCTTGCGCGTCCTGATTTCCCGCGTGGGCCAGGTCGTGGAGCGCGATATGCTCGCCGCCGAAGTCTTCCATCAGGATGAAGCCGCCTCCCTCAACGCGCTCGAGGTCCATGTCGGACGCCTGCGTCGCAAGCTCCAGCCGGACGGCCCCGGCGTCACCAATATTCGTGGTCGCGGCTATCGGCTGGACCCGTGACCGCACCCAGGTCGCCTCGTCCTCACAGCCTGCTCAAAAGGCTGTTCATCGCCCAGATCGCCCCCCTCAGCCTGGTGGCGGTCGTGCTTCTGGTGGCCGGGTCCTGGACGGCGCACCGCGTCGTAGAGCGCACGTCCGATCGCCTGCTGGCGGGCGCCACTCAGGCCATCCTTGAAACCGTATCCGTCAGCGACGCCCAGGTCACTGTCGATGTATCGCCCTGGTCCCTGGCCCTGCTGGACAGCCCGGAGCGCGATGCGGTCTTCTACAGCGTGCGCGAGGGCGACCGCCTGATTACCGGCTACGACGAACTCCCCATCCTGAGCGCCACAGGCGTCGACCAGCCCAGCTTCGCCAATCTCACGGTTCGAGGTCTGCCGGTGCGGATGGCGCAACAATCGGTCGAAATTCCTGGCCAACCCTCCCCTGTCATCGTCTCGGTCGCCCAGAGCCTGGACTCGCGCCAGGCCAGCGTCCGTGAGTTGAACCTCAGCCTGCTGCTGCTGCCGGGGCTTCTGGTCGTGCTCGCAGCCCTCCTGATCTGGCCCGCCATCCAATGGGGTCTCTATTCCCTGAAGCGGTTGACGCGAGAACTGGCGTCACGCTCCCAGGCCGGCGCCACCGACTTTGCCCCGGCGCCGATCAACCTGGCGCCGCGAGAGCTGGCCTCGGCGCTCTCGGCCTTCAACACCCTGCTGGCCAGCCTGGAGCGATCCACCTCGGGCATGCAGCGTTTCTCGGCGGACGCCTCGCATCAGCTCAGGACGCCGCTCACCGTGGTCGCCGCCAATCTGGATCTTCTGGCGGGCTCGCGCCGTCCCTGGTCCAAGGCGGATCGGCGCCTCTTGAGTGATTCCAAGGAGGCGATCGCCGCCATGTCCCGCCTGATCAATCAGCTTCTGTCCACGGCGCGGGCCGACAGCGCCCCTGGACTGAACCAGGCCGACATAGGGCGGGCTGTGCGCATCGCGGTGGAAAGCCTGCGCTCCAGCCTCCCCTGCGACGCCGTACGTATGCGGCTGCCTAAGGGCATGGTCGCGGTTCAAGGCGATGAGAACCTGATCGTCGAACAGATGATCAACCTGCTGGACAACGCCTCACGCTACGGCGCGCCGCCTGTCATCGTTCATGTCGCCCGACGTGAGGGTCAGGTTCGCATCACAGTCTGGGACCACGGCCCCGGCGTCGATGACGCCGAACTGCCTCGCCTGCCCGAACGGTTCTTCCGTAGCCGCACGGCGCCGCGGGCGTCCGGATCAGGCCTGGGCCTGTCGATTGTCGCCAGCATGGCTAAGGCGCAGGGCGCCGAATTCCGTCTCGTCAATCGCGCTCGGCGGCCCGGACTGGTCGCGACCTTGACCTATCGCGCAGCCTAAGGGGGCTCGACCGATCAAAAAAAGACCCGGCGCATTTCGCGCCGGGCTTAAAGTCGTTCGTTCGGTGATGGTGGGTGTCCTCGAAGAAAAGAAGACAGGGCCTTTGATCAACGTGTTTGGTTAATGAAATCTAAATTGTCCTAGATCGGCACATCACAGATCCGGGAACCAACTGGTCTGCCGCGCCGACGGCGACAGGGCGCGCGTCAGCCGCCATCCCGATCCCGACCGCTCGACCACACCAAGGCTCGCAGCGCCTGCCGGCCCCGGATAGGCGAAGGTCGCCTCCCCGACCATGATGTCCATCGGTCGATCGCCCACGCCCGAGAGCGCAGCCGTCCAGCGACCGCTCGCGTCGGCGACAGCCTCGACCGCCACGCCGCCGTCTGCGGAAATGGCCACCCGTGCGCCAGGCTGCGCCCGTCCGGAGACCAGCAAGCCTCGCCCGTCGTCATCCACCGAATCCAGAACCGGAGCGGCGGACAACCGACGACTGGCTCCGCCCTCGATCAACAGCGCCGCCAGATCGCCGCCGTCGCTCGCCAGGATCAATCGCTCGGGCCCAGGCGCCGGAAACTGACCGATCTGAACCTCTGGCGTCAGCAGCATGGCTGACGGCAAGGCGCCGACGCGCAGCTCGAACCGCCCGGCGGCGTCCGCTCCGGCGGCAAAGGCCACATCCTGATCGCCGCGCAGCACCACGCGCGCCCCCGGCGGCGCATCGCCGCGGACGATCAGACCCGCGCCCTGACGCACGACGGCGCTGATGCGCGGCGACGCCGTCCAGCCGCCGTCCTGACGGGCTTCTTCGCCCTTGTTGCGCTCGACCGGCGCGCTGCACCCTGCAAGAGCCAGCGCGACGCCTGCCCATGCGACGACAATCCGACGTTTCATCCTGACCCGCGTAGCGATATGCCTAGGTCCATCAGATAGCGCGGCGGACGCCGCCCTGTCTTCCTTCCTGTATCGAGGCCCCATGTCTTTGCCGCCCGCCACCATTGCTCCTTTCGACGGCCGTTCGGTCTGCCTGTTCTGCGGTTCGTCGGACGGAGCTGATCCGCAGTACGTCCAGGCCGCCAGCGCCTTCGGCAAGGCGACGGCCCAGGCGGGCTGGCGGCTGGTCTATGGCGGCGGCGGCGTCGGCCTGATGGGGGCCTCGGCGCGTGCGGCTCATGAAGCCGGCGGTCGCGTCGTCGGCATCATGCCGGCCTTCCTGCGCAGCCGCGAGCGCTTGTTCGACGACGTCGAGACCGTGGTCGTCACCTCGATGCATGAGCGCAAGCAGCTGATGTATGATCAATCCGACGTCTTCGTCGTGGCGCCCGGCGGCATCGGTACCTTGGAAGAAGCCATCGAACTGCTGTCGTGGAAACGGCTGGATCTGCACGCCAAGCCGGTCATCTTCCTGAACTTGAACGGTTTCTGGGAAAACTACTTCGCCCTGATCCGCCACAGCGTGCAGGAAGGCATGACGCCCGCCAGCTTCCTCGACGCCTACATCAGCGTCGACACGGTCGAGGAGGCCGTCATCGCCATGAAAAAGGCCGACGAAACGCCGCACTTGAAACATGATCATCGGTAAGTAAACGTGGGTCAGTAAACGCCGATCCGTTGCCTCGAAACCGCATTGACAGTTTCCAAAGAAAACGGACTATGGCGTCACAAGGGCGTGCGCCCTGCCCATTTCGGAGTCTTGTCCATGCGTGCTCTTCTCGTCGCTGCGGCCCTGTTTGTCGCTGCCCCCGCCTTTGCCGCTAATGCCCCGGCCACCAGCCTGACCTTGGCCGACGCCGCCAAGGCTCCGGCTGGCCGCGTCATCGTCGACGGCGCCGCCTGGCGCTGTGAAGGCGCTGAATGCACCGCCACCGGCGGCGCCAACCAGCCCGCCGCGCGCGCCTGCCGCCGCGTCGTCGCCAAGCTCGGCCCGGTCACGGCCTTCAGCTACAAGGGCGAGGCTCTGGACGAACAGGCTCTGGCGACCTGCAACGCCGGCTGATCCAGCCGCCATTGCGCTGAAAACGAAAAAGGCCGCCTTCTCACGAAGGCGGCCTTTCTTGTATCCGACTATGCCTGAAGGCTCAGCCTGCCTCGCCCTTCAGGCGACGCACGATGGCCTCGCGCCCGATCAGCGGGGCCATGGCCGCCATGTCCGGTCCGTGCGCCTGCCCTGTCAGGATCAGGCGTAGCGGCATGAACAGACCCTTGCCCTTGGCGCCGGTCTTCTCCTTCACCGCCGCCGTCCACGCCGACCAGGCGTTGGCGTCGATGACTTCGGGCAGAACTTCCAGAGCCGCAGCCGCAAAGGCCGGGTCCTCGATCACCGGCGTGACCGGGCCGGTGACGATCCGCGCCATATCGGCCACGTCCGCGAACTTGTTCAGGTTGCCCCGCACGGTGTCCCAGAAGACCTCGCCCAGATCGACGCCCAGCCCCGCCAGACGCGGCTGCGCCTCGGCGTAGGTCATGGCGTGCAGGGCCTGGGCGTTCAGACGGTCCAGGTCGGCGGTGTCGTAACGCGCCGGCGAGCGGCCCATCTTGGAAAAGGCGAAGGACTGGCCCAGGGCCTCGACCGAAGCCGCGATCTCCAGATTGTCGGAAGTGCCGATCTTGCCCAGGTGGCTGGTGATGGCGATGGGCTCATAGCCCTGATCGCGCATGTCGCTGATCGACAGCGAGCCCAGACGCTTGGACAGGGCCGCGCCGTCGGCGCCGACCAGCAGCGGCATATGCGCAAAGCCCGGAACCTTGGCATCCAGCGCCTCGAAGATCTCGATCTGCGCCCCGGTGTTGGTGACGTGGTCCTCGCCCCGGATGATGTGGGTGATGTCCATGTCGATGTCGTCGACGACCGACGGCAGCGTATAGAGGAACAGGCCGTCCTCGCGGATCAGCACCGGGTCCGACATCGAGGCGGTGTCCACCTCGGCGTGACCGCGCGCCAGATCTTCCCAGGCGACGCGCTTGCCGTCCAGCTTGAAGCGCCAGTGGGGACGACGACCTTCGGCCTCATAGGCCGCCTTCTCGGCCTCGGTCAGTTCCAGCGCGGCGCGGTCATAGATCGGCGGCAGACCGCGCGACAACTGCACCTTGCGGCGGCGATCCAGCTCGTCCGAGGTTTCATAGCAGGGATAGAGGCGGCCCGACGCCTTCAGGCGCGCGGCGGCCTCCTCATAGCGGTCGAACCGCTTGGACTGGTTGTAGCGCTCGTCCCAGACCAGACCCAGCCAAGTCAGGTCGGTCTCGATGCCGTCCTCGAACTCTTGCGTCGAACGCGCCAGATCGGTGTCGTCGATGCGCAGAACGAAAGAGCCGCCCTGCCCCTTGGCGAACAGCCAGTTCACCAGAGCGGTGCGGACATTGCCGACGTGCAGCTTACCCGTGGGAGACGGAGCGAAACGAACCTTGACGGACATGGGGGATCAACGACCTCGATAGGAAGGCGGCTTGGTCGCGCCGCCGTCCGCTCAAGTCAAGTCGATCCGCCCAATCAGTGCAGATCAGTCGTCGCGATGGACCCGTTCGCGGCGTTCGTGCCGCTCCTGGGCCTCGACCGACAGGGTCGCCGTCGGCCGCGCTTCCAGTCGGCCCAGGCCGATCGGTTCGCCCGTGTCCTCACAATAGCCGTAGGACCCATCCTCGATCCGGCGCAGCGCATCCTCGATCTTGGAGATCAGCTTGCGTTGCCGGTCACGGGTCCGAAGTTCCAGCGCCCGGTCGGATTCCGACGAGGCCCGGTCCACCAGATCCGGGTGGTTCTCGGTCTCGGCTTTCAGATTAACAACAGTGCCCTTGGATTCGCGAAGGATCTCATCCTTCCACGCCAAGAGCTTGGCCTTGAAGTAGGCCAACTGCCGCTCGTTCATAAACGGCTCGTCGTCGGTAGGACGGTAAACCACCGTATCCCCCTCGATCACAGACGCTAATGCGTTCATCGCACTCACGCTCATTTGTCTGCGCCCCCCTGCGGCGCAATGGCCGTATAGGCAAGCCGGAGAGTCGCGGCAATGGTGTTCGCGTCTCCGTGATATGGCAGAGCTAAACGAATGCGGCGGCAGTGTGGCAAAATGTCCTCACCCACCCGGCCGGGCGGTTTTTCAGCCCAGTATCCCGAGCCTTCTAGGCGCGCGCCCGCGCCGCTTCCGCCTTCGCCATTTCCACGGCGGCGCGCAGATCAATCTGGTCCAGCACGCCCTTCAGCCCCGGATCGGCGTCATCGGGACGTTCCTCGCGCAGGCTGCGCGCCAGCCGCTCCAGCGCCGGGGCCCCGTCCTGACCGTTCAGCAGCGCCAGTTTCAGCTCATCCAGCCGGTCCAGCAGCCCGCCGCCGCGCCTGATCGCCCGACGACGACGCTCTGTGGCGTCCTCCACGCCTTGCAGGGCCATAAGGGCGGACACCCCCGCCACGGTGGACGCCGACGAGGTCGCCGCCGCCGAGGCCGGCCCCGATGCCCCGCCGCTGGCCGGCAGGCTGAAGCCGCCCGCCGTACGCGTGGGACGCGAGCCTTGCGACGATGTTGTGCCCGAGGGGCCGGTGACCTTCATGATCCATGCTCCCGATCAGTCTGGACCATCGGGCACGACCGTCACCGCTTGGTTAACGCCTCGGCAAATTCTGCCGTTAGGCAAGGCGCAGAAACCTGACAGGCGCTGAAATCAAAGACTTTTTCCTACGGCACGAACTTCGCATGGTTAATCGCGAACGCCTCAACAGGACGTCTGTCGTATGCAGAAGTTGCTCACCGCCCTCATCGCCTCCGCTTCCGCCGCCCTGATTCTGGCGGCGGCGCCGAACGCGGCCGAGGCCCAGTCGCGCATCAAGGACATCGTCTCCATCGAGGGCGTCCGCACCAACCAGCTGGTCGGCTACGGCCTGGTGGTCGGCCTGAACGGCACCGGCGACTCCTTGCGCAACTCGCCCTTCACCCGCCAGTCGCTGGAAGGGATGATGGAACGCCAGGGCGTCAACATCCGCGGCGCCAACCTGAACACCAAGAATGTCGCGGCGGTCATGATCACCGCCGACCTGCCGCCCTTCGCCACGCCGGGTTCGCGTCTGGACGTCGCCGTCTCGGCCATGGGCGACGCCAAGAGCCTGTTGGGCGGCACGCTTCTGGTCACAGCCCTTCAAGGCGCCGACGGCGAGATCTACGCTGTGGCCCAAGGGTCCGTTCAGACCGGCGCCGTCTCGGCTTCGGGCGGCTCCGGCTCCTCGGTGACGCGCGGCGTCCCCACCGCCGGCCGCATCGCCTCGGGCGGCGTGGTCGAGCGCGAGACCGGATTCGACCTCTCGGCCATGCCTGTCGTGCGCCTGACCCTGCGCAACCCCGACTTCACCACGGCCCAGCGTGTCGCCGCCGCCATCAACCAGTCCTATCCAGAGAGCGCCTTTGCCGAAAACGGCACCGTCGTCGCCATCCGCGCGCCCCAGACCATGGGCATGGCCGGCTTCGTCAGCCGCGTCGAGAACCTGCCGGTCCGGGTCGACACCCCGGCCAAGGTCATCATCGACGAGGTCAACGGCGTCATCGTCATGGGCGACGCCGTCCGCATCTCCACCGTCGCCATCGCCCAGGGCAACCTGACCGTCTCGGTTCAGGAAAACCCACTGGTCAGCCAGCCCGAGCCCTTCAGCCGAGGCGGCCAGACGGTCGTCGTGCCGCAGTCGAATATCTCGGTCGAGGAAGAAACCGGGCGTCAGATGCGCATCGTCAACGGCGGGACCTCGCTGTCGACCCTGGTCAACGGCCTGAATGCGCTGGGCGTCAGCCCGCGCGACATGATCAGCATCCTGCAAGCCATCAAGGCCGCCGGCGCCCTGCAAGCCGATATCGAGGTGATGTAATGGACGCCCTGCCCGTCGCCACCGGCTTCCTGCGCCCCGCCGACCAGACCGCCAAGCGCGGCCAGTCGCCGGAACAGATGCGCGAAACCGCCCAGGCCTTCGAGGCCAGCTTCCTGTCGCAGATGCTCAAGCCCATGTTTGAGGGCCTGGAAACAGACGGCCCCTTCGGCGGCGGCGAGGGCGAGTCCACCTGGCGCAGCTTCCTGATCGACGGCATGGCCAAGCAGGCCGTCAAAGCCGGCGGCATCGGTCTGGCCGACACCGTCATGTCCGAAATGCTCAAGATGCAGGAACAGCCCGCGTGACCCCCGACGTCGAGACCTCCACCCTTCGCGCCCAGCAGCTGATCAACCTGACCCAGGCCCTGACCCAGCGCCTGAGCGCCGAAAGCGCCGCCTTCCGCGCCCATCGCGCCCAGGACGTCGCCGCGGGCATGGCCGAGACCCAGGAACTGGCCAACCTCTATCGCCGCGAGTCGGCCCAGGCCAAGGCCGCACCCGCCTTCCTTCAGGTCATTCCCGCAACCGAGCGCGACGCCCTGCTCGCCGCGACCGAGGCCTTCGAGGCCGTCCTGTCCGAACACGCCTCGGTCGTCGACGCCGCCCGTCAGGTGTCCGAAGGCCTGGTCCGCACCATCGCCGCCGAGGTCGCCGGCGCCCGCGCCCAGGGCGTCGGCTACGGCGCCTCGGGCCGCGCCACCGAGGGCGACGGCCGCGCCGTGGCGCTGAACCGCAAGGCCTGACGCAAACCCATCGCGATCCGTGGTTTATTAACGCCCCGCGGCGCATGCTTCAGCCATGAGCCTGAAATCCCGCCTCCTTGGCTTGGCCTTCGCCGCCGCCGACGCCCTGATCGAGGTCGACGGCGCCGGTCAGATCGCCTTCGCTCTGGGGTCCGGCCCGGTCGCCGGGCAAGGCTCCGCCGCCTGGATCGGCCAGCCGCTCAGCGCCCTGTTCGCCCCCGCCTGCCGCGCCGCTGTCGTCGAGGCCGCAAGCGCCCTCTCGGCGGGCGGACGTAGCCAGCCTCTGGAAGTCCTGATCGATTGCGGCGACGGTCGCGTACGGCGCGCCATGTTCCGCGCCTTCATGCTGCCGGAACTGGCGCCGGCGGTTTCCTGCGCCTTCATCTATGAAGGCGCGCCTTTCGAGGTCGCCGCTGAAGCCGATCCCTCGCCGATTTCAGATTCCTCAAGCTTCATGGACAGCGCCCGCGAAGGGCTAAGCGGCAAGTCTGGCGCCGCCCTGCAAAAACTCGCCCTGGCCTTCATCGAGGTGCAGGGTCTGGCCGCCGCCAATGACGCCGCGAATGAGCGCATGGCGGCCCGCCTGGGCGCGCGCCTGCAACGGGTGTCCCACGACGGCGCCAGCGCGGGCCGGCTGACGCCGAACCGCTACGCCCTGATCAAGGACGCCGGGGACGGTCGCGACCTCGAGGCCGAGGTGCGCGAGGCCGGTCTGGCCGAAGGCCTGACCCTGACATCCCGCTCCAGCGAATTGGCGATCGGTTCGGACCCCTTGTGCGCCCTGCGCGCCATGCGTTTCGCGATTGAAGCTTGCCTGAAAGACAATGCGGCCCAGCCTGAACTCAGCTTCGCCGATTCCCTGTCGCGCACGCTGAAAGACGCAGAGCGGTTCCGCAACATCGTCCGCAACCGCGAATTCTCGATGTTCTACCAGCCCGTGGTCGATCTGAAGACCCGCGCCGTACACCACTTCGAGGCCCTGACCCGCTTCGGCCAGGGCAGCGGCCCCGCCTCCGCGATTCGCATGGCCGAGGAACTGGCCCTGATCGAGGACTTCGACCTCGCCGTCGCCGAGAAGATCGTCCACCGCCTGCGCCAACCTGGTTCCGGTCTGCTCAAGATCGCCATCAATGTCTCGGGCGCTTCGCTGGCCAATGACGCCTATGTCGAAGCCCTGCTGAAGATGACGGCCTCCGAGCCGGACAACCGCCGCCGCCTGATCGTCGAAGTGACCGAAACCGCCGCCCTGGCCGACATCGCCGCCGCCAACCGCCGTCTCGGCGCCCTGCGCGGCGCGGGGATCAAGGTCTGTATCGACGATTTCGGCGCCGGCGCCGCCGCCTTCGACTATCTGCGCGGCCTCTCCGTCGATACCGTCAAGATAGACGGCGCCCTGGTGCGCGGCATCGACAGCGATCCTCGCACCCGCACCCTGATCGGCCATCTGGTCGATCTATGCCGCTCCCTCGACATGACCACCATCGCCGAAATGATCGAGACCGAGGAGGCCGCCCAGGCGCTTCAGACCCTCGGCGTCGGCTACGGCCAGGGCTGGCTGTTCGGCCGCGCCGAGGCCGAGCCCGTCACCATCGCCCCCTCATCCCCCCGCGCCCGCCGTCAGGGCGTGATCGACGGCTGGAGCTGACGTTCCATCCTAGCTCGACGCGCCAATCCCAAGGATTTTCAGGGATTGCGAACGTCCCAAGCCCTTCAGCCAGCCTTGGTCCCCGTCCGCGTCACACTAGGCACGGTCTTTGACACGTCGATCTTCCTTCCATCGAGAGAAGGACAGAAATGTCTGCCCTCCCCATTGCACCAATTGTACTGTTTTTTTCACGACCCCGTGCAATCCGGCCGCGCCAGCCGAACCTCCCGCTCCACGCCGACATTGTCCATGAAGTCGCGATCATGGCTGACGATCACCAACGCCCCGTCATAGGCGGCCAGCGCCGCCTCGATGGCCGCGATGGAATCGAGGTCCAGATGGTTGGTCGGTTCGTCCAGAATCAGCAGTTGCGGCGGCTTCGCCCCCGTCATGACGCAGGCCAGGGCCGCCCTCAGCCGCTCGCCGCCTGACAGGGTCCCGACCGTCCGGTGCGCCGCCGTATTGCGGAACAGAAACCGCGCCAGGGCCGCATGGGCGTCGTTCGGCGTTCCCTCCGGGTTCAGCCGCCGCCAGGCCTCGATCAGGGTCTCGTCAGGTTTCAGGATCGCCGCCGTCTGATCCAGCAGCGCCGCCGTCACGGGCCGCTCGATCCGCCCCGCTGTGGGCTCCAGCTCGCCCGAGATCAGCTTCAGCAGCGTGGTCTTGCCCGCCCCGTTCGGCCCGGTGATCGCCACCCGCTCCGGCCCGGTCATACGCAGCGTTACAGGCCCGACGATTAACCGCCCTTCTGGACTGCGCCATTCGACGCCGTCCAGCGCCAGCACGGCCTTGCCCGCCGCCAGCCCCGTGGAGGGCATGGGCACGGACAGCCGCCGCGCTCGCTCGACCCGCTCGCGCGCCTCGACCAGTTGCGCCTCCACCTCGGCGCGGCGGCGCTCGGCCAGCCGCCCTTCCCGCGCGCCTGATTCCTCGGCCCGCTGCGCCTTGGCGTCGAGCATGATCTTGGGATCGGACGTTCCCGCCCGATGCGCCCGTCCGGCCTTGTCGCGTTTCGCTTTCTTCTCCAGCGCCGTCTGCGCCTCGCGCGCCGCCCGCCCGACCTCGCGCTCGGCGCTTTCCAGATCGCGCTCCGCCGCCGCCCGCTCAGCCTCGCGCCGCTCGACATAGAGGTCCCAGCCGCCGCCATAGACGCGCGCGCCCAGGCTCGACAACTCCACGATCCGATCCATCCGCCGCAGCAGGCCTCGGTCGTGGCTGACAGTCAGCACACCGCCCGGCCAGCGCCCGACCACTTCGGCCACCAGGGCCCGCGCCTCGGCGTCCAGATGGTTGGTCGGCTCGTCCAGCACGATCAGATCGGGCGCCGCCAGCATCAGCCCCGCCAGTCGCAGCCTTGTCTGCTCGCCTCCGCTCAAACTGGCTGTGAGGCGGTCCAGCGCCAGTCCGGCCAGCCCGACCTGAGCCAGGGCCTCCTCCAGCCGCGCCTCCAGCGTCCAGTCCGCTTCGGTCATGTCCTCGACCGAGCCCTCGCCCGCGAGCACCCGCGCCAGCAGGGCCAGAGGCTCCGCCGCGCCCAGGGTGTCGGCTACGGTTTCGCCCGGTGCGGGCTCATAGGTCTGGGACAGCCAGCCGACCGCCCCGGCGCGCGCTGCCGTCCCCTCTGCGGGTTCGGCCAGACCGGCGACAAGGCGCAGCAGCGTGGTCTTGCCCACGCCGTTGCGGCCCACGACAGCCGTGCGCTCCCGCCCGAAGGCGAGGCTCAGATTATCGAAGAGTGTGTTTCCGTCAGGCGTGCGGGCCGCGACGCTGTTGAGCGTCACGAGTGCGGATGCGGACGGGTTGTGGCTTGGGTTGAGCGAGGACAAAGGCGAGCACCAGCAGCGGAGCGGAAAGGGCGAAACCGATTTCCAAAGCGCTGATCATGATCGTCGTGCCTCCTCGTCAAATACGTTGGCTTGATGAAAGGATGGGTGCTGATCTTTCGCAGCGCAACCCCAATTCTCCTGCTGCGCTTTTGCAACGCAGCGCGGCGCGCCTATGTTCCAGCCATGACCGCGCCTGACCGAACCGTCGCCTTCCGCATCGACCGCCCCGCCCCAGACCGGGCCGAGGCCGCCGCTCGTCGGGCCGACGCGGTCCAGCGAATCCGGGAGGAGACCGGCATCGACGAGGCCCTGATCGACACCCTGGTCGAGGGTTTCTACGCCCGCGTCCGCAATGACGACTTCATCGGCCCGGTCTTTGCCGAGCGCATCTCTGACTGGGGGCCGCACCTGGAACAGATGAAGCTCTTCTGGTCCTCGGTCGCCCTGTCCACCGGCGTCTATCAGGGCCGGCCCATGCCGAAACACCTGCCCCTGCCCATCGACGCCCGCCATTTCGACCGCTGGCTGCAGATATTCGAGGCGACCGCCCGCGACCTCTGCCCGCCCGTCGCCGCCGAACATTTCATCGTCCGCGCCCGCCGCATCGCCGAAAGCCTCGAACTGGGCGTCGCCAACGCCAACGGCGTCCTGGTCAGCCCCGGCGAGCGCTACACCCGGCAGCAGCCCGCCTGGAAACCCGACTAGCGCAAAATGTTCCCACATTGTTCTTGCTGAAAAGCCCGAATTGATCCCCATATAGCGTCGTCGCCCCGGACCGTTTCGGGGTCTCCCGCGTTCCCGGATTCCATGACCGAAAAGCACAACTTCATCCGCGTTCGCGGCGCCCGCGAGCATAATCTCAAGGGCGTGGACGTCGATATCCCGCGCGAAAAGCTGGTCGTCATGACGGGGCTGTCGGGGTCGGGCAAGTCCTCGCTGGCGTTTGACACCATCTACGCCGAGGGCCAGCGCCGCTATGTGGAATCGCTCAGCGCCTATGCGCGCCAGTTCCTGGAACTGATGGGCAAGCCCGATGTGGATCTGATCGAGGGCCTGTCGCCGGCCATCTCCATCGAACAGAAGACCACGTCCAAGAATCCGCGCTCGACGGTCGGCACGGTCACGGAAATTCACGACTACATGCGCCTCCTCTGGGCGCGCGTGGGCGTGCCCTATTCGCCCGCTACCGGCCTGCCGATCGAGAGCCAGACTGTCAGCCAGATGGTCGACAAGCTGACCGCCCTCCCAGACGGCGAACGCATCCTGCTGCTGGCCCCCGTCGTTCGCGGTCGCAAGGGCGAGTACAAGAAGGAGATGGCCGAGTGGCAGCGCAACGGCTTCCAGCGGGTCAAGATCGACGGCGAATTCTACGCCATCGAGGACGCGCCGACGCTCGACAAGAAGTTCAAGCACGACATCGACATTGTCGTAGATCGCATTGTTACCAAAGAAGGTCTTGAGCCTCGCTACGCCGACAGCATCCAGACGGCCCTGAACCTGGCCGACGGCATCGCCACCGCTGAATGGGCAAATGCGCCCGAGGGCGAAGAGCCGCGCCGCATCGTCTTCTCCGAGAAGTTCGCCTGCCCGGTATCGGGCTTCACCATCAGCGAGATCGAGCCGCGGCTGTTCTCGTTCAACAACCCGTTCGGCGCCTGCCCTACCTGCGACGGCCTGGGCGTCAAGCTGGCCTTCGATGCTGATCTGGTGATCCCGGACCGCGACAAGACCCTGCACAAGGGCGCGGTGGCCCCCTGGGCGCGCGGCCCCTCGCCGCTCTACACCCAGACCCTGCAGTCCCTGGCCCAGCACTTCGGCTTCTCGATGGACAAACCGTGGCGCGACCTGCCTGAACAGGCCCACCGCGCCATCCTGCACGGCACCGGGTCCGAGAAGATCAAGTTCGTCTATGACGATAACGCCCGCAAATACGAGGTCTCAAAGGCCTTCGAGGGCGTTCTACCCAACCTGGAACGCCGCTGGCGCGAGACCGACAGCGCCTGGGTTCGCGAAGAGCTGGGCCGCTACCAGTCCGAGACGCCCTGCGAAGTCTGCGGCGGCAAGCGGCTGAAACCCGAAGCCTTGGCGGTCAAGGTCGGCGGGGCCGACATCGCCGAGATCAGCTGGCTCTCGATTTCAAAGGCTTATCTCTGGTTCTCTACCCTGGAAGAGAGCCTGACCGCCAAGCAGGTCGAGATCGGCCGCCGCATCCTCAAGGAAATTACTGACCGGCTGCGCTTCCTGAACAATGTGGGCTTGGACTACCTCAGCCTTTCGCGCAGCTCCGGCACCCTGTCGGGCGGCGAGAGCCAGCGCATCCGCCTGGCCTCGCAGATCGGCTCGGGCCTGACCGGCGTCCTTTATGTGCTGGACGAGCCGTCCATCGGCCTGCACCAGCGCGACAACACCCGCCTGCTGGAAAGCCTCAGGGGCCTGCGCGACCTCGGCAACTCGGTCCTTGTGGTCGAGCATGACGAAGAGGCGATCATGACCGCCGACTATGTGATCGACATGGGCCCGGCCGCCGGCGTCCACGGCGGCGAAATCTGCGCCCAGGGCACGCCCGCCGAGGTCATGGCCAACGCCAACTCCCTGACCGGCCAATACCTGACCGGCGCGCGCGAAATCGAGCTGCCGCCCGAGGGGCGCCGTCCGGTCGACCGCAAGCGGATGCTGAAGATCAGCGGCGCCACCGGCAACAACCTGAAGAACGTCACCGGCGAAATCCCCGTCGGCCTGTTCACCTGCGTCACCGGCGTGTCCGGCGGCGGCAAGTCCACCTTCACCATCGAGACCCTGTACAAGGCCGCCGCGCGCCGCCTGCACAACGCCTCGGACGCTCCGGCCAACTTTGACCGGATCGAGGGCCTGGAGCAGTTCGACAAGGTCATCGACATCGACCAGTCGCCCATCGGCCGCACCCCGCGCTCGAACCCGGCCACCTATACCGGCGCCTTCAATCCGATCCGCGACTGGTATGCGGGCCTGCCGGAGTCCAAGGCGCGCGGCTATGGCCCCGGTCGCTTCAGCTTCAACGTCAAGGGCGGCCGCTGCGAGGCCTGTCAGGGTGACGGCGTCATCAAGATCGAGATGCACTTCCTGCCCGATGTCTACGTCACCTGCGACGTCTGCAAGGGCAAGCGCTACAACCGCGAAACCTTGGAAATTGTCTTCAAGGGCAAGAGCATATCCGACGTTCTGGACATGACGGTTGAGGAAGCCGCGCGCTTCTTCAACGCCGTGCCCTCGATCCGCGACAAGATGCTGACGCTGGAGCGCGTGGGTCTGGGCTACGTCAAGGTCGGCCAGCCGGCCACCACCCTGTCGGGCGGCGAGGCCCAGCGGGTCAAGCTGTCCAAGGAGCTGGCCCGCCGCGCCACCGGCAAGACCCTCTACATTCTCGACGAGCCGACCACGGGCCTGCACTTCGAGGACACCCGCAAGCTGCTGGAGGTGCTTCAGGAGCTGGTAGACAACGGCAACACCATCGTCGTCATCGAGCACAACCTGGATGTCATCAAGGTCGCCGACTACCTGCTGGACTTCGGTCCCGAGGGTGGCGACGGCGGCGGCGAGATCGTGGCCTTCGGCACGCCGGAGCAGGTGGCGGACAACGCCGCCAGCTGGACCGGAAAGTACCTCAAGGAGGTGCTGGATCGCCACGAGGAACGCCGCAAGGCGCGCGTGGCCGCCCTGCCCGAGGTTCAGAAGGCCGAAAAGAAGCCTCGCGCCCGCAAGAGCGCCTGACCGGATCGGTCAGGCGTTTCGCTTCATCAGACGCGCGGTGCGCCCTTGAGCTGCAGATAGGCGGCCGAGAACGGCGCGTACATGATCACGATCTGGGCCGCCGACAGGACGGCCTGGACCACCAGCGAAACCGCCAGCATGGGCCCCAGGGCGCTCAGCAGGCTGGGAACGCTGGCGCCTTGCATGGCCACCAGCTGTTCTGAGCCGCCCACCATCAGACTAAGCGGGGCAGCCACAGCCGAGCCCAGCAGGCCGACCAGCATGGCCATGATCCCGGCGATGATCGCCATGCCCAGCAGCGGCCAGAAGACCTTCTTGCCCGTCATGGCGAAGGCGGGCTTCAACATGATCCGCCCCTCGGCGAACGTGCTTGGCACGACCAGGCTGAGCCGAACCGACAGCCAGATCAGCAGGCCGATAATCGCCAGCGACAGCAGAACCACGGCCAGCCACAGCGCCGGAAGGGCCATGGCCCCCGCCGTCGCCACGGTCACAATCATGAAGCCGGCGAACGTCACGGCGAACATGATCAGGGACACGAGCAGGCTGGCCCCCAGCACCCGAAGTTCGTCCTTCCCGACGCGCAGGTAGCCGAACTTGCGGTCTTCCGGGCGAATGACCGAGCGAGCGATGGCGGTGCTGATCACGGCGCTGAACAGCAATCCCAGCGGCATGGCCCAGCCGATAATGACGCCATAGGCCTGTGCGAGCCGCTCGACATCTTCTGGCGAAGGCTCGGTCTGCCCCTGCGCCTGCATCTCGGCAATCACCGACAGCACGGTGACGAAGTGCGGTCCGACCAAGAGGAACATCAGCCCGATGAAGACGGCATAGGCCGCAGCCCATGACAGGACGGCCAAGGGCGCGCGTCGCGTCAGGCGAAAACCTTCAAAGGCGCAGTCGGTAGCGGGAAAAGTCATGCAGTCGTCCTCGATTCCCGATCAGCCTAGCCCAACCGCACGCGTTTCGTCCTGCGGCGCTTGCGCCAACAGCGACCGACAGGCTTCGGCATAGGGCGCCATCATCACAGTGCTCAAGAAGCCCTGCAGCCACGACAGGGGTATGAAGGCCGCCAGCGCCCAGGGGATCAGCACGCCCCAGTTCACCGTCTGCGGCGCGCCGTTTTCCAACATGGCGGCCAGACTGAAGACGTTAATCCCCGCAACAAAGAACAAAACCACAGCGATGATCCCCAGCAAGGCCAGTTCGATCGCCAGAACGACCCCGACGATCGCGAGGCTCAGCCCCAGCAGTCGCAGCACCTGCCCCTTTGACAGCCTCCACCCCGCTACAAAGGCGAAGTCGTTCAAGGCCACGCTGGCGGGCATGATCAGGCAGGCCCGCAGGATGACGCACCAGACGGCCACTCCCGCCACTAAAGCCGTCAAGAGGCCCAGCATAACCGCGGCCATCTCTGACACGAACCACAGACCCGCGCCGATGGCGAAGGCCAGCAGCCCGATCACGATAGCCGCGGCGTAAAAACCTACGATCATGGCCAGTCCGACGACAGCAACCCGCACCTCGTCCATGCCGACCTTCAACCCGGCGAAGGGCGCCGGACGCTCGGGGAAAAGCACGGCCCGGAAGATGGCGGCTGTCACCACGACCCAGATCAGCGCCTGCAGGATGTTCGCCAGCCCCGACAAGGCCTGAAACTGAATCATCTGCCCGATAACGGCGGCGGAGGGCTCGTGCGACGCCATGTCCGCCAAGGCTATCGACCCGAACACACGCAGCATCAGCGCCCCGATCAGCAGCGAGGGCGCAACGGACACGACACCCCAGGCCCAAACCTGCAACGGCCTGCGGCGCGTCAGTCTGAAGCCGGAGGCCAGGGCCTGGCCGATGGAAAACGCCGTGGTCATGACTGGCTCCTCTGAACCGCCGTCTTAAGCCACGCCATATAGCACGCGCCACCCCGTCGCGGCTTGCGTGCTTATGACAGGCTGACGGAAGGCTCCGGGACGGCTAGAAGGCCGCCATGTCGAACGCAGCCCCCTCCGCCCACCCCATCCC
>NZ_JACARP010000087.1:0-43058 GCF_013386595.1 Brevundimonas sp. P7753
CGTTTCATTCCGTCCGTCCTTTCAAGGGCCGGACTCTAGCTCCGCGTGGAGGAAATTCTCAGGGGCACGTCACAATGTCCGCGACACGCAGGATAAAGTCCGAACACCATAACAGACCCAGGCGTCCATTCGATCAGGCACAATATCTGAGTTTCAGGATAGGTCTACACAGCTATCGGCGAAGCGTACCAATGTCTCGACTGGTAACAGTTGGCGGGCTCGGCTCCGTTCAGATAGCCCAGTCTATGCGCAGCTCCGACCAGAAAATCACTGGCTTCTCTTAGATCTTCGAAGGCGCGCCGAACTTCGACGGCGACATTCTGGCCGACCAGATGATCGGCGCATATCTGAGTAACTGCTGCAAAAACGTCCATCTGGGCGCAGGGAAGACGCACATTGCCCAAGATGGCCCCCATTTGGGAAACGACATTTAAATCCAAGCGAAAGTGTTCCTTGACCGCTTGAGCAAGGCCAAGATTGGTCCCGATCTGGGCATGGAACACCGGATGGCCGAAACGAACCTCGTCCATGTCGTAATGAGCGCCGTAGACTTGCTCAAGATCGTCGCCCTTACGCTTGAAGTAGGCGACATTGGTGCCGTAGGTCTTTGTCTTTAAAGGCGCTGCGGCGGCGAAATCGCCCTCGAAGACGAGCCACCCTTCCACGACAACATACAAATCGGATCGTCCTCGATTTGCGCGCTCCGGGACATTCAAGACAATTGGTCCGACATTGAGTTTGACGACATCATTGGGCGCAGCCTGATCAAGCCTGAAGACGTCATAGGCGCTGTCGGGCCGGATCGAGCATGTCTGATCCATCTGACGCATGCCTAGTAGCGCCTTGCTCCAAGCAGCATGCACCCGGTTTTGAACGCGATGAGCCTCCCGGTTCATACCCCCTCCGCCTCAGAGACCCATCAGCGGGGCGAGTTCTTCGTAAAAATCTCGCTCTACCCGGGTGAGTTGGGCTCCTTGCGGAATCCAGCTGCTCGATGGCACCGAACAGTCAGCGCGCTCGCAAACCGGCCGCTTCGTAAATGGGCACCAGAATCCTCCCTTTTCACCGCCACATCGACCGCATTCGTGCACCGCCAGCACTCTGGCCAAGCGAGCTTGAACGACCGCGCGGTTGAAATCCGCGAATCCAGCTCCGCCATCGACCGCCACATCCGCACTCATTGCGTCGATGATCCCGTCAACATCTTCCCGCCAATAGAACCGCCCCACCTGGGAAAATGGACCGCCGTAACGTGCATCGTGGAACAACTCTGCAAGAGCGTCAGATTCGTTGTTGCTCGTCGCGCAATAGGCGGCCAATGCATTGTCGCTGAGGATCGGTCCTGGAAATTTCAAGATCGAGTTTGCGAGTACGTGGCCAAGTATATAGGTCATCAGCTTCTGCATCGGCTGCAAGTCGTCGCCCCCGTCGGCATTCATCGTACGCAACCGCTCTATGAGGCCCGCATTGGCAGCGCCAAGCCGGGACATGTAGAGGGCAAACTGACTTTCGAGATGCGGTCGGCCCATCAAAGCCGCCAAGACCCCGGCGAGACTTCTCTTGTCCTTCAAAAGGTCAGGCTGCGCGTCCAAACCGCTCGCTAGGTCGCGGAAGCCAGCGTAGATCGCCGCAATAAAGGTTGCTCCGTCCTCATCATTATTAGGAACCTTTAGTGCGAATAAGTTGGGTTCCTTCGGAAGCGAGTCACGATGACCGCGAGAGAAGTCGCCGACGGGCACCGCCGCCATTTGGCTCCAAGCAACAATACTGACGCCGAACAGGCCGCGCAGCCCTTTGGAAGTCAGATCGTAATCCGTGACGACAAGTACGGTCTTTTCATCGATCCGATTTTTGAATGAAGCTTCAGGATCCTCGTCGACGGTCGCCGGCGTCCACAGCGCTATTTCCACCGGTTCATTTCCGAGCCGTTCGCGCAGTTTAGCGGACAAGCTTGCCAGCAATTGCTCGTTGTCATCGATTAGCAAAATGGAAGGGGGGGCGGTCATGTCGAGGTGCGCTCCAAGTTGATGGGCAACCGAACGCGGATGCAGGTCGCAAAATTGGGTGGCGGCGTCGTGAGTTCCGCCTTGCCGCCGAATGCCTCCGCGCCGCGGCGTACTAGCGCCAAGCCGAGCCCCATTCCGGACCCCAGGGGATCATTGCGCGACGCTGTGGTGGTGAATAGCGGATCGAAGACCTTGCTCTGTAGCGGCCCCGGGATTCCGACGCCTGTGTCAGAAACCTCAAGATAGTGCCACCTACCTTCGTTCCAGCTCCGAAACGCGATGACCCCCCGCTCCACACTCGTCTTTCCAGTCACAGCCTTAAGGGCATTAGTATAGAGGTTAAGCGCGATACCATCGTATAATGATGCCGGTACGAGAGGCGCTAAAAGATCCGACTCAGCGCTGATCTCTACATCGATATTCCTCTCCTCTGCGTAACGGCCAAAGACACGCTTGACCCTTTGAAGACGAGGACGAACCGGGTAGGCCGCCGTGGGTAGAATCTTCGTCCCCTGGATATAGCCAGAGGAATACTTCACGAACTCATTCAAACTGCCGATGTGCGTCGCAAAGCTGGCGACGACCGGATCGAAGCGTGGATTGTCCTTCGCCAGCTCAATTAGTTCTTGGTGGGTCGTCTCAAGCTCCTGGATGGCAACCCCAAACTCGTGCGTCATGAAGCCAGCGACGACGCCTAGCAGGCTCATCACCTCCAGCTGCCGCTCACGCTCGCGGGACGTCTCTTCTTGTACATCCGCGCGCTTCTGCTGGTCCGCTAGAACGGCGACGATCCGCTCTTTTGTCGGAGCGGCGATATTGGGATCCGCTCTGATCTCGCGGATGGCGGACTGGGTGTCCCGCTTGAGGCTAGCGGCATTTTCGTCCCGCCGACGTTGTTCTTCCTCCTGTTGGAGCTTGCGGTCGGCAAAAGCTATCGCTTCGACGACACCCCGGATGACGTCAGTGAACTCTTCGAACGTCTCATTCTCGACGAACCCCTCACGGTCCGCCGATGCGATTAGTCCCCGCTCCTCTTCGTCAGCGGTATGTTCGGCTTCGAGCTCTGCGTTCCGTTTTCCCTGAACCTGCACAAGCCCCACAAGTTGGGCGGATTGAGGCAGCCGGATCATCCAGTTTTCCGACGGCGCGGCTCGGACCTCGTTCGACATCGGGAAGTGTTTCGCCGCTAGGGACGATCGGGGGTCCCGCCGATTTCGTGCAGCGTCAGCCTGGAGCCGAAGCCAGTCGTCCTTCGTCCCGCCGTATGGCTGGACCCGGAAGTTGCGGTCGAAAACAGCAACGCCTGAATTCGCGACGATCCAGCTATAGGCGTACCTCCCATCGACTGACAGGCCTGCAAAGGCCCCCTCACGGCGAGGGAAGAACCGTATGTCCGCGTAGGCATTCCCGATACCATTGGGGAATGTATCGACGATCTTGAGATATGGGGCCTTGTAACCACGCCTGAACACTTTCAGGTCGAGGTGCTCCCCCTTCAGGTCGAGCACGGCTCGAAAGGTGTAGGCCTCCAAGATTTCACTGGCGACATCCTCGACGACGTCGTCGACATCCTGAATGGTCAAGCTGAAGCCTGGGTCACGCGACCCGACGTCAATGCCACCTTCGATGTTCTCCCCTGTCGCGTCACGGAACATGGAGCGGAGGGGCGTGAGAATGTCGATGGAGCCGCTACGGACCTTTTTTAGGTCCAGCCGGCGCGCCTCGGAACGTATTTTCGTGATGGTAAGCGAAGTGCCCAGCGGCTCGTCGCCATCGACGCGTTCGACCGAATAGGGAACCTTCACCGTCCCTAGGTCAGCGTGTTTGTCGAACTGCGGCCAATCGAAAGTCGCAGAGAGACGTGTTCGATAGCCCCGATCCGGATCGTCGGCGACGGTATCTAATTGCAAACCTCGCCCGAGGAACCGGACGGCGAAGCGCCCAATACCCTTCTCGCCGGTAATGAGACGGAGATATCGATCGGTTAGTCGGGCACCTTCTTTCGAACTGGTGCCGATCCGCATCCAGCCGTCTCGGAAACGACCGAACGTCATCCCTACCCCGTTGTCCTCCACAATAATCGAGCGGTTCGGGATGTAGGTGATGGTGCAGTCTGTCGCGTCGGCGTCGTAGGCGTTCTTCACCAGTTCGACGATCGCCACCTCTGGCTGCTTAACCAGCCTCTCTCCAAGCTCACGGAGCACCCGACCTTCGATGGTGAAGCCGAGGGTGCCTTCCTCAACGATGTCAGGCGCGCGGGTCATGCTGAAGCCGCAGCGGTTCGGCCGAAGACATCCAACAGGATCGCATTGATCTGGTTGATTTCAATCTTCCGCAGGCCATTGGAATGGGCCACCACGCGATCTCTTAGATTCAGACCGTCAAGGCCGGTCGCCAACGCCTCAGCCCTCGCGGGACCCAGATTGTGAACCCCGCAAACTCCTCCAATGGCGCGAGCGTTGACCGAGTTGACTATCGCTTTAGGGTAAAAGTCCCTGAAGCTCTGTGCCATCAGCACATCAGGGATAGGCGGCATGTTAAAGCGCCACCACACAGCACGCTCTAAACAAGTCGCGGTCTGATAGTCCGCTGCGGGAACGCTGTTCAGATAGGATAATAGATTTCGGCCGGGCTGGGCGTCTGTCCGGATCAACCAACATTTCTGGCCAGCGTCTCGGAAGTGACGACGGAAGACAACGTCGTCGAGTCTCGAAACTTCACTAGGCACGGAACGCAGCGTGGTCACACACGGAACGACGTCCGTGTCGATCTCGAGGCCGAACCGAACTCGTTCCGGTTCGGTGAGGGTCAATACCTTCTGCGTTCCAGGACTCAACCCACGGATGGCTCGCGGAGCATCAGCTTCAATGTCACCGCGACGTCGGTAGGGGATGACGCCAGATTCAGACCCGCTTTCGGAGGGCATCTCCGCCCATGCGCCATCGGCCGTCTCCTCGAAAAACCGCCAGTCGCCGTCCGAGACGCTCTTGTCGATGATAGTAATCGAGGATGTCGTGAGAACGCTGTCGAAGGTGGTATCGACCAGCCGATAGACACGAACGCGCCAGCCCTTCTGCCGGATGTAATCTCGCAAATCGCGCACAGAGGGCCGCGATACCCACTCATACGGGATGACGAGTGCGACCAAGCCATCGGCCTTGCAACTGGTCAGAGAGAGAAGGAAAAAATACTGCCAGGCATTCGCCAAACCGGAGAGACTCAAACCCGTCCTGTTCTTGAGAACCTGAGAAGCATGAGCTCGCCAGCCCAAGGGCAGATCTTGATTCCTCACGAAGGGCGGATTGCCAATGCAAACATCGGCGTCCTCAACCACGTCCTGGAATGCGCACTGATTGACGAGACTGGCGTTGTTCGGAAGCGCGGCACCTTGACACCGATCTTGGTCAATTTCGTAGCCGAGGTAGGCACTATATTCGCCGTGATGTGCGAACCGACCGTCACCGGCGCCGAAGTCCAATACCTTCCCTACCGACGCACGCGCGTCGCCGACGTGTGCCCAAGTGGCCCTTACCAAGGCATCTGGCGTGTCGACCTGGCACCGGTCAAGGTAGAGGGAAACGGCTTCCCACTCTCCCCAATCGCTGGTTAGCTCTGCAACCTGTCTCAAACCGATCTGACTTCCCACGACGGCACAGCCCCCAGCGACTCTCTCCCCGCACGCAAGCATAGAGTCGGTCCGTCAACCATAAGTTAGCGGTTGGTGAACCGGACGGCAACGCTGTCGTATCATGATGACCCAGCGGCACCGCAGCGAAAACACCCAGAAGAACCGATGCCTTGCCTCGTCTGTAACGCGGACGAAACTGTTAAATTGCGCGTGATCCCGAGCTGGGCGCGCTTCGGATCGCCAAGGAGATCTGCAGAAGGCCTACCACGCCAGGCGAAACGGCTGAGATGAATCCCAATCCGGCTTCTACGACGAGACCAACCCGCGCGCAAAGCACGCAGCTCGTTTCGGCAAGTATGGTAATTCCGCCAATCGGTTCTTCGGCCGCCCCAAAGCGGCGATCCTTCTGACGATGCGAACGTACGGCCAAGAAGAGTTGCGTCACCCCGCCTTCAAACGATCGCTACCTCACCAAGCTTCCAACCCGACGGTTCATTTTAGTGACTACGCTATCGCCGCGCCTCCAAAAGACGCGCCGGCCCCACATCCAACGCCTCAGCGACTGCCACAATCGTCTCTAGGCTTGGGTTTTCCTCGCCTCTTTCGATGCCAGCAAGAAACCGCAAAGACAGGTTTGCTTCACCCGCGAGCGTCTGCTGCGACCACGCCCTGTCAGCGCGATAGCGCCGGATGTTCTGCCCCAAGCAAATCTTCCAATCCATCAACAGAGTGGAACACTTGAGGACGATCCTGTGAAAGGTTCTAAACTACTAGCAATATATTGCTAGATGAAAGGACCCGCCACTTCACTGTCCGGATGAAGTAAAACCCACACCGGAACACCGAGAGCGGAAGAAATTGCAACGATTGTAGCTAATGATGGATTCTCTTCTCCTCGCTCAATACCTGCGAGGTAACGAAGAGAAAGCGCCGCCTCGCCAGCCAAATCTTGCTGGCTCCACTTCCGAAGAGATCGGAAGTGGAGGACATTGCGACCGAGAACACCTCTCCCATCCATGAGAGAGGTGTCGTCATTTGCGACCACCTATGAAAGGTGATAACTTGCTAGCAATATATTGCCTATAGGTGAGAGGGGCTGTTGGCTTGTCATTATCAGACGCTTCACACGGGCCCAGTCAGGTCACCCTAAGCGAGCTCTATCGCAGCCACTCAAAGTGGCTCTCAACGCGCCTCCGCCACCTAGGCGTAGAAAGCCCGGACGACGTCGTCCAGGAAACCTACCTCCGCATCGCCCCCTACCAGGCGCGCGGCGAGGTCCGTCACCCCAAGTCCCTCCTGCTCCGGATCGCCACCAATCTCGTGGCTGAAGAAGGCCGTCGCACTCAAAGACAACGTCGCCACGCCGCCACCGCGCCCCTCTGGACCGACGCCCCAACCCAGACCGAAGCCGTCCTTCTGAAGCAGTTGGTCCTCAAGCTTCCGCAACCCGAGCGAGATATTTTCATGCTCAGCCGCTTCGGAAGTTTGACAAACGAGCAGATCGCAGCACGACTAGATTTGTCGGTAAAGACCGTGGAGCGCCGTATCACGCGCGCGCTGAAACAGGTCGATGCACAACTCCGACGCTAGTCCAGGGGCTGCAATGCCGGCTGAGGTACAGACACGGACTGCCGCCGACGACCAGGCGGCCAGTTGGATTGCGCGGCTAGGCACGCGCACCATTGCGCTGGCCACCATCCAGGAATTCGCCAAATGGCGTGAGGACCCAGCGAACGCCGAAGCCTATCGGCGCGCGGAGCAGCTCTGGTCTCGTACGGGTGAGCTGGCGGACGATCCCGACATCCAGGCGGCCCTTGCACAGGCTCAGGGCCGACGCCCCCGACGCTTCAGCGTCAAACAGATAGCCACCGGCAGCCTCACGACCGCACTGGCAGCCTCACTAGCGGCAGGGGCCTTCTTCTGGCAAATCCGAGACACCTACGCGACCGAAGTCGGCGAGCAGAGATCCCTGCAACTGGCGGACGGCTCACGCGTCCGCCTCGATACCGCGTCCAAAATCAGGGTCCGCTTCACAGATGGCGAACGGCGGATCGAGCTTGCCGAGGGCCAGGCCTTCTTTGAGGTGGCACATAATCCCGCCCGCCCCTTTGTGGTCATGACCACAAACGCATCCGTGACGGCGGTCGGGACCGTCTTCGAGGTGCGTCGAGTCGGGTCAGAAACCCGCGTCGTTCTCGTGTCTGGCGCCGTCGATGTGGCGCAGGCCGCTACTCCGAGCGCGCCTCAAAGGTTGCTACCAAACCAACAGACGGCGATCAAAGCCGGCAAAGCCAAGGTCTCCGCCGTGAACGCTGACACCGCGACGAGCTGGACCACCGGTGAACTGACCTTCGTAGACACGCCGCTGGCCGAGGCCGTCGCGGAGGTGAATCGCTACCTGGCCGCCCCGATTATCCTGGACGCGCCCGCCGCGGCGAACACGCCGATCAACGGCGTTTTCCGCAGCGGAGACCGGACGGCCTTTGTTTCGGCCGCGGCCCACCTGTTCAATCTGAAGGCGATCCGAGAAGCTGACGGCAAGGTTCGTTTGGTCAGCTCAAGGAATAATGCGCAGGGGTGAGGGTCAGCCCCCGCCTAAACCGTCTCTTCCCCGACGCGCCATTGCGTCGTGGGGGAAGACACCATGACCGCCTATCGTTCCAGCCTGTTCACGGGCGTCGCCATACTGACCATATCCGGCGCCGCCCAGGCTCAGTCCCCGACGCCGGCTCAAATCAACTTTTCCATTCCGGCCGGTTCTCTGGCGGCGGCGCTCAACGCCTACGCCAGCCAGGCCGGCCGCCAACTCATGTTCACCTCCGACCAGGTCGCGGGTCGTCGGACGCCGGGCCTCAGCGGGTGGATGACCGCCGACGCCGCGCTCGACCAGCTTCTGGCCGGCTCCGGACTGGTGGCGGTCCAGTCGTCCAGCGGCGCCTGGGTCCTTCAACGCGGGTCCAGGGATGAACTCGCGGAGGCCGTGGTGGTCGACGACGTCGTCGTCACCGGCACCCTGCTGCGCGGCCCCGGCGACACCCCCTCCCCGGTCACGGTGATCCGGCGGGATGATCTCGACCGAACCGGCCGCGCCACCATCGCGGACGCCCTCGCCGCCCTGCCCCAGAACTATGCCGGCAGCGGCACGCCGACGGCGGCTCTGGTCGGATCGGATCCGATGCAGAGCAATTCGGGCCTGGCTACCGGGGTAAACCTGCGCGGTCTCGGGCCGGACTCCACCCTGGTCCTGGTCAACGGCCGCCGCATGGCGGGCGCCGGCGGCCGGGGTGATTTCGCCGACGTCTCGGCCGTTCCTACCGCCGCCGTCGAACGCGTGGATGTGCTGCTCGACGGCGCCTCCGCCCTCTATGGCGCCGACGCCGTCGGCGGCGTGGTCAACATCATTCTTCGGCGGGACTTCGACGGTCAGGAAAGCCGCCTGCGCGTCGGCGCCTCGAAAGGCGGCGGCGAGTCCGTCATAGCCGCCCACACCATCGGCCGGACCTGGTCTACCGGCCAAGCGCTTCTATCCTACGAGTTCGAGCGTCAGAACGCGCTGAGCACCATGGATCGCCCCTACACAGCGACGGGCGACCTCAGGCCCTTCGGCGGCACGGATCACCGGACCTACTACGCGGTCCCGGGCAATATCGTCCGCTTCGACAACGCCAGCAGCAGCTATGTGGTCACCCACGCCATCCGCCCGGGCGCCGGCGGCGTCGCAAGTTCAGCGGCGGATTTCGCAGCAGGCCAACAGAACTATGGCAACACCCGCGTGGGCGCCGCGCTCGTCCCGGAGTTCGATCGCCACGCGGCCTATCTCTACGCCCGGCAGCAGGTCGGCGCGCACCTGGAGTTCACGGGTGATCTCCGCTTCAGCCAGCGCGAGTTCGAGACCGAGAGCATTACCCCGACCGCCATCGCGACCGTCACGACGGCCAATCCGCACTTCGTGTCTCCGACCGGCGCGACATCGCACAGCATCGCCTATTCCTTCGGTGAAGATATCGGGGCCTCGCGACGCTCCGGTCAGGCCCGCAGTCTCGGCGCCAGCCTCGGCGCCCGAGTCTTCCTGCCCGCTGACTGGGAAGCCGAAGCCTTTCTGACCTATGGAACCGAGCGGACCGTCGACGGAAGCCGCGGCGTGCTGCAGTCCACCTATCTTCAGGAAGCTCTGGGAAACACCGCAGACAATCCGGCGACCGCATTCTCCGCGCCGCGCGACGGCTACCTCAACCTCTTTGGCGCTGGCGCCGCGAACTCTCGCCCTGTCCTGGATTTTATCTCCAGCGGTTGGAGGCGCTATACCGACGAAAGCGAGGTGGCCTCCGCCAACCTCATCGCCCAGGGCACGGCGTTCAAGCTTCCCGCAGGCGATTTGAAGGTCGCGGTCGGCGCCCAGTTCCGAACGGAGGCGCTGAAGAACAGCGGCGTCACCTTCACCTCCGGCCTCACCCCGCTCTCCACTCGATCCCCCGACAAGGAACGCAAGGTCACAGCCACCTTCATCGAGGTGCGCGCGCCGCTCATCGGTCCCGACCAGGCCATCCCTGGCGTACAAAAACTGGAACTCTCGCTGGCGGGGCGTCTGGAGGACTATGACGATATCGGCTCCACGGCCAATCCCAAGATCGGCCTGATGTGGACCCCGGCGAATGATCTCAAGATCCGCGCCAACTGGGGGACGTCCTTTCGCGCGCCGGCCATGACCGAACTGGCGCAACGCAGATACATTTCTGCGACCTTCGTCGCCGACACGGTCGGTCAGCAGGTCGCCCTGTTCGAAGGCGGCGGAAATCCGGACCTCAAACCCGAAACGGCGGACACCTTCACTTTCGGCTTCGACTATCGGCCCAAGGACAGCCCCTTCCGGATCGGCGCCACCTGGTTCGACATCGTCTTCTCCGATCAGATCGGAAGCCCCGCACGCGACAATCTCTCCCAGGTCCTGCTGGATCCCAATCTCGCGCCCTTTGTGCGCAGGATCGACCGCAACTCGGCCGCCGATCGGGCGGCCGTGGACGCCCTGATCAATAGCCCGGACTTCCTACTGCCGGGAGTTCTCCCTGCGGACGCCTTTGGCGTCATCGTCGACGCGCGCTGGCTGAACACTTCGTCGGTGGAGGTGCGCGGCCTCGACGGCTACGCCGCCTACGATCTGGACCTGGCCGGCGGCGAACTCACCCTGGAAGCGACGGCCTCCTACATGACCGACTACAAGCGTCGGACCACTTCCACCGCGCCGACCGTCGATATCGTCGATACCTACGGCTTCCCGGTCGACCTGCGCGGCACTGTCTCCGGGCGATGGATGCGGGACGATGTTTCACTCCGGGTGGCGGTGAACCATGTCGGCGGCTATCGCGACCTCCTGGAGTCCCGGATCGGCTCCTGGACGACGACGGACATGCAGGTCGGATGGACGCCCTCTGGTTCATGGGGCGAAGGGCTCAGCCTGACAGCCTCGGTGCGGAATGTCTTCGATGCGGACCCGCCCTTCTATGACGCCATAACCGGCATAGGCTTCGACGCCGGGCAGGCCGATCCCCTGGGTCGGACCTTCGCGCTGCAACTGACCAAGCGCTGGTAGGTCCGCCATGCTTCGCATTGTGCTCGCCGCCGCGAGCGCGGTCCTGATCTGCGGATCGGGACCGGCTCTCGCCACGCCCTTCACCCTCGAAGACATGCTCCGTATCGAACAGTTCGGGCAGGTGTCGCTGTCACCTCAGGAGACGACCGTCGCTTTCGAGCGGATCGGTCCAACCCTCGGCGCCGGCCCCTATGAATATGACGCCCTGGACCTGGTGCTGCGCTCTCAAATTCTGGTCGCGCCATCCGACGGCCACACCGCGCCGCGCCCGCTCCTGCCTGAGATCGAGGGCAAGGGCCATGTCATCGGCGCCTGGTCCCCCGACGACCGCAGGCTGCTGATCTACCGTCTCCGGGACCGTACCTTCACGGCCGGGATCGCCGACACCGTCACCGGCGAGGTTCAATGGCTTTCCGGAACGCCGGAGAGCGCCATGTGGGGCCGAGCGGCCCAATGGCGCGACAGCGACGACCTGGTCATAATCCAGCGCGCCGACAGTGAACTCCCCCCGATGCTACGGCAGGGTTTCCACGTCCAGGATCGGATGAACCAGCTATGGCGGTCTACTCGCGAGGGGCTGGAGCCCGGCCGCACCCTGATCGGCGGCGGCGCATTTCTTGGCCTGAACCCCCAACCGGCGGCCTCCCGGCTGGTGCTGGTGTCCGCCAACAACGGACACCAACGGACCTTGGCGTCAGGTCGTTTCCACGATCTGGAAATCGCGCCCGGCGGAGGCTTCGCGGCCGCCGTGAGGTTCGCAGGCGACCGTCCGTTCGATCCGGACATCCCCTTCCTTCAGGGCGACTTCTCGGAGAGGCGCGAACTCACTCTCGTCGATCTTGAGAGCGGCGAAGCCTGGGAGCCCCTGCCGGGACAGGACATATCCCCCCTGCTCCTGGCCTGGTCGCCCTCCGGCGATCGCCTTCTGGTCTGGGCGAGGCAGGACGGCGAGCCCTGGTCGGACGGCAGATTGATGCAGATCGATCCGAAACGGAAAACCGCCACCCCGACGAAGCTCGGCGACTTCAAACCGGCGCGGATCGAAACGGGATTACGTACCGAGGTCGTCAGCGCAGACTGGCTTGGCGAAAATCCGATCCTCTACGTTCAGAACGGCGAACGGCGCGATTGGGTCGCCTTTTCCGATGCTGGCCCGCAGGTGCTCACCGCCGATCTGACCTCGCCTGCCGTCTCCATTGTCGCGATTTCCGCACACCGCATTGTGGTGCAATCCGGCGCCGGGGCCTGGTCCGTCGATCGGAATGGTCGCGCAAAACGACTGGGAAGGACGGTCCGCCCCAGACCGAGCGTCACATCGGCCCTGGTCAGCCAGGGGCAGCGTTTCTCCTTCAACAGCCCGCCACGACGGGACTGGACGTTGACGGGTGACGGCGACGAGACATGGCGCGTCGATACGGCCTCAGGCGCCACGATCGGCGCCAGGATGAAGGTGTCTCCTCGGATCCTAGCTGCGGGAGAACGGCGCGCCGTCGTCGCGACCCGGGATGACCACAACCACGATGCGCTCGCCCTCGACGGCGAACCGCCGATGATCCGATTGAACGACCGGCTCTCCGAAGTCGCCTTCGCCCGCGCAGAGGCGGTGACCCACCAGGCTCCGGACGGCAGCCCTCTCGTGAGTTGGCTCTATCGCCCGCTCAAGACGGGCGATCACAAGCCCGCCCTGATCGTCATTCCCTATCCCGGCAGCCCCGCCTATGCGCCGGCCTGGGCGGACGATAACGTGATCACCAACGCTCAACTGATGACCGCCGCCGGCTATGCGGTGCTGATCCCGAGCCTCCCGAGACCAGACCGGCGTGGCGAACCCGCCATCGGCATGGCGGACGACATCCTGAGGGCGGTAGATGCGGCGGCGCCTCTGGAGGCGTTTGACCCCGACCGGGTCGTCCTCTGGGGGCACAGCTTTGGCGCCTTTGCGGCCGTCGCCGCTGCGACTCAATCCGACCGCTTCTCCGCCGTCATCGCAGCGAACGGCCCCTATAATCTGCTCAGCGCCTGGGGCCAGTTTTCACTAAAGCCATCCCTTTCGCCGGAGGACGGACTGCCGGTTCGATCTCGAGCGGGCTGGGTCGAAACGGGCCAAGGCGGGCTCGGGTCTCCGCCCTTCGCGGACACCGACCGCTATGTGCGCAACAGTCCCGCCCTGGCCGCAGGCCGCATCTCAGCCCCCGTCCTGCTGTTCACGGCCGACCGGGACTACGTGCCGCCGGGCCAGGCGGAAGAACTGTTTTCAGCCCTTTATCGGCAGCAGAAGGATGTGGTCCTCGTCACCTACAGGGGAGAAGGACACGTCCTTTCCAGTCCGGCCAACATTCGCGACTTCTACGACACCGTATGGGCATGGCTGGATGAGGTTCTGCAGCGTCCTCAATCGACCCAGGCCATGGACAAACAGTGAGGTCTCCATAGCGCTGACCGCCCTGAGCGGAGCAATGGACTGAACACGCTCAGGCTCTAGCGAGCCGATCATCAGAGCCTGAGCGACAGTCAGCGATCGCCCTCGTCTTCCGACCAGCGGCTCTCTTCACCCCGCTCGCGCGCCAAGGTCATTCCTGCGGGTTCCACGCCGGTCGCCTTGCGATGCTCAATCCGAAGATGGCTGACCTCCTTGATCAGCCGGTCGAGTTGCTTGCTGATCGTCAGCAGTAGACCGAGGCTGCCGAACCCGAGGAACAGCAATGCCGCGATCTGCCACGTCGCCATTGTCAGCCGGCCTTCGGCTTACGGCCTGGCTTGCCCTTGGGCGCCGGCTTGGCCGCCTGACGTCCGCCGGCGCCGAGCCCCATCGCCTTGGCGAGGTCGGAACGCGCCTTGGCGTAGTCAGGATGAACCATCGGGAAATCGGCAGGGAGGCCGAACGCCTCACGATAGGATTGCGGCGTGTAACCGTGAATCGTGAGGTGGCGCTTCATCGACTTGAACGGCTTCTGGGTGATCAGGCTGATAATGCCGTTGGGCGTGATCAGCTTGCGGGCCTGCGCAGCCGTCAGCCGTTGAACCGGCTCGACCTCTTCCACGGGTTCCGAACCCGTCGAACCCAGGGCGGTGTGGATCGAGGTGATCAGGCCGGGAAGCGCGGCGGCGTCGATCTTATTGTTGGTCACATAGGCCGCGACGATGTCAGCGGTCATGTCGAGAAGATCCCGGTCGGGCGTCATGGCGTCGTCCAAGTTAGCGCTCCACATAAAAGGTCACGCTTTGGATATCCTGTAACGCCGCCGTCTGACAGGCCCATGGGCCAATACATGAGGCCCTGAAACCGGGGCGCTCAAATCTGGTCTCAGCGCAGCCAGGCCTTGGCCCAGCTCTCGACCAGAGCCAGCATCATCAGTTCCAGATAGCCGCCCTGCCAGATCAGGTGCTCAACCTGGAGTGCGGCCTCGATCTGTTCGCGGTCGACCAGACCCTGACGGGCGAGATGTCCCTCGAGGAGATGCGGACGCAGGCGGTCGATGTTCGCGGCGACGACACGGCCGTAGTAGCCGCCGAGTTCGGCCTTGGACCGGCGATGGACCAGGGCCTGCGGCAGTCGGTCCGAAAAGGCTTCACGGGCCAGAAGGCGATCATGCCCTCCCCTCGTCAGCGCATATGACGGCGTAGCCAGAACCGCTTCCATGACCGGCTGGCTGAGCGCTGGATGCAGCAGATCCGCTCTCTCACTTCGCCGAGACAGGCTGTGCAGGCCGAGGTTGCTCGCGAAGCCGACAATCTGCTGTCGTTTGCCCGGACCGACGCCGTCCATGTCGACAAGCCAGGGATGAGGCGGGCTTTCGGCGCCGCGGATGTCAGGGTGGAGGAGGGCGTTTGCGGATGGCGAATACTCACGTGGCCGTCGCGCAGAGACGATCGCCGCTCGCATATTCCGCCATGCTGACCGTCTCATCCGCCGAGCCAGCACAGGCGCGGTCCGGCCGAGCAGTGCGGCCCAACCTCGATCGCGCAACTCGTCGGCGAGAATGCTGGAGCTGGCGGTCTGCAAAAAGGCGACATCCCCGCCCTTGCCGGTGAGCACGCCCTCCACGCCATGCGCCTCGCATAGGTCCGCCTGCAGGGCGTCATAGGCCGCGTCCAGGCGATTGAGACTTGGCCGGAACGACCGGGGGTGTTCAAGCGCCAGCCCTTTGGCCAGATCATGGGCGGATCGGGATAGGATTGTCAGTGGCACGCCCAGGGCGTCGGCAACCGCTGTGGCGTAGGCGCGCTCATCAGATTCCGGATAGGGGCCATGAGTGTTGAGCCAGAGGACCTTTTCGTCGAACCCACTGGCTCGAAGGCTGGCGGCCATGATGGCAGAATCCAGCCCTCCGGAGACTTCGACCAACAGCGAAGATCGTCGACGGGTGAGGCCCGCGACCGCCCCGTCGACCGTGTCGCGAAGGTCGTCTGGCGTCATCGTTATCGATTGACGAGCCGTCCGTGCTGGCGACCATACCGTCCGGCTTCGACCGTCCGGCAGATGTAGTGCGCCGGGATAGACCGTCCTCCAGCCCTGGAGAAGATCGGCGGTCGACAGGGTGATAGGGTCCTGCAGGACAGTCGCGACCGCACCCCATGAAAGGCCGGCGTGCTCATGGTCGTCGACCAGCCAGTCCGGTGTATCGCTCGCGATCAACCAAGCTGATCGGCTTCGCGAGACGGCGCAGTCTATCGCCCCGGACGGGTCGCGGAAAACGCCGGACAGACGACCTTCGCGGGTCAGGAACACTGCTACGTATCGGCCCCAGACCTTCCGCGTCAGATCCAGACAGGCGTCGTCGATATTGTCTATGCGGCCGTCCAACGTCGCCGATCCAGCAACGGTTTCACCGATCAGGACGACTTCGCCGATGTCCAGAGTCCGGCTTGTGACCGAAGCCCTTTCCGCGGCGATCCAGAAGGATGGTCCTACCTCGGTGATGGTCCAGCCCCGCTGGCGAGCGGCTTCCTTCAACGACCGGCAGGCCCCGGCATCGGCCTCCGCCCCGAGCACGGCGACAAAGCGGCTCATGCGCCGACCGCCATGATGGGTGTATAGAGCGCGACCCGATCCAGGTCATCATCAAGGAGCACGTCGCCGATCTGCAGCCAGCAATGGGCGGAGAAGGGCCAGGTCCTGACACCGAAAACCCAGGTGGCTCCGCGCCCGCGTGACGCAAGAAACGCACGCAACAGATAGGCCCGATAGAGGCACTGCCCCTGCCCCGGGACCCAGGGCATCCAGTGATCGAACAGACGGGCGTCCGCCATCGCTTCGGCGGTCTGCTCATGACGCAGAGGCAGGTTCGGGGATCGCGCGATGAGCGCCTTCAAGGGGCGTCCGTGGATACGCCAGGCCTTCCTCGCCGTGATCGTCGCCAAGGTCACCACCGCCATGCGGCCGGGACTAGGTCCCTCGTAGCGTCTGGAAGTTTGGACCGCCGACGAGGGAGCGGGCGCCGACCGGTGCGACACGGCCGTTTGAAAAAGCCCCGTCTCGAGAAGGCCGTCCGCGATCACCGCGTTCGAGGCCGTCCATTGGCCGTCGCCGGCGTCAACCAGATGCCGCCCAAGTCCCGGGAGGCAGAAGTAGGCGTCGTTCTCGAGATCGAGGGCGACCAGGTCGTCTTCTATCGAGGCCACATGGATGGAGGGGGCGGGCGAAATCACGGTCGCGCGAAGGCGAAGGCCGTCGGCCAAAGCCGACGGCCCCCGGCCTCAACCCTGCGGCTTGACGCGGGTGAAGTCGATTTCCAGCTCTCCGTCATCGGCGCCGCCGCGGGTCAGTTCGCGAGCTTCGCCGAGGCGGATGAGGCGGATCGTTTTGGTGGGGGTCATCTCAGTCTCTCCTCTCTGGATCGCCGCAAAACGCGGCTTCATCAGGAGGCGACTCCGGGCGGATAGCAGCAAGCTATATTGCCGTATATTTCCCTTGCCCAAAGGAAGCAGGCGCCGGCCTGACGCCGACGCCTGCCGGGTCTCGTTCAGGCCATCCGGATATAGGTGCCGTCCAGTTCCAGGACGCCGACATGCCATTGGCCACGTGTCAAAGTACGGGCCTCGCCCAGACGAACCAGGCGAACGCAGATTGAGGTTTGCATCACAGTCTCCTTGGTCGGCCGCAGGATTGCGGCGTCTCCATGGACGGCCGCTCGCGACGCCGTGGCAAACTATATCTCGGTATATTCAGCGGCCCGGCTTGGGGCGCGCACGACGAAGTTGTTCCTCTGCGGCCTTGAGCCAGTCGACCTCCTCGCCGCCAGCGCTCTTGTCGATCAGTTCGCGCACCAGGGCGTTCACCGCGTTGACGATCGTGCGGACATCCAGAGTAGCGAGTTTGTCACCCGACTGCTGATTCAATTGCTGCATGCCCATCATGACGATGCTCATGAGTTTGTTGGAACTGCAGCGAAGTGCAAAATCTGGAGACCCGATCGACAGGGACGCAAAGATGGCGTCGGGATCAGCATTCACGAAATGGCAGAAGCGGTAGATGTAGTCGACGTTCAAGCGGCCTCGCCCCGCCTCGAAGTCTTGATAGGTGCGCAGGACGAGGTTCATTCCGGCAGCCGTCTCCGATGAAGAGAAGCCGCGCAGGCGTCGAATACCGCGGATCGTCGCCGAGAGCACCGCGCTATCGCTTTCAAGCTCCGATTGGTCCGGTGGCGTCATTTCACAACCTCCCCGCGACAGGTGTGAGCGGCTAACGTCGTTCAATCAACAGAAGTCAGCGTTTCTGGATGTGCAAAGAGAGCCACGCGCGAAAAAATCGCGCGGCCGCGCGGGCTTTTCATCCGGGCGCGAACATATGTCGCATTCAGCACCCCGTCGCTTTCAACGGAGGCAAGAAGTCTTGAGTCTGATGATTCGGAGCAACGGAGTCATCGGATGGCGCGCAATCGCGATCCCTTCGCCAGCGCCTTGCGCACGCTCAGGGAGCGCGCGATCGCCGGCGCCTTCTCGCCGGGCAAGCCCATCATCATTCTCGATGAAGCCCAATCCCTCGGACTGTCCACGACGCCCATTCGCGAAGCTCTGGCCTGGCTCGGCGGAGAGGGTCTGATCGAGCGCGCGCCGGCCGGCGGCTATGCGGGACTAAGGCTCGACCCTGCCGGCCTGGCGGGCCGATACAGACTGCGGCTGCACTGTCTGGAAAAGGGGCTGGAGGGCGCCGTGCCGGGCATCAACGCCACGCCCCATGAGGACCCGACGCAGCTGTTTCGCCATATCGTCGCCGCCGCGGCAGACCCCGCCCTGGTAGCCGTCTATGATCGCGTCCAGGCGACGATCGAACGGTTCGCACGGGCGGAGGCGCGCTTGCTCGGCGACATGCCGACAGCCCTGGAAACCGTCGCCGACCTGCTGGCCAACGGACAGGAGCCGCAGGCGGCGGAGCGGCTTCGCGACTTTCACGAGCGGCGCATCAGCGCCGCCCCCCTGTTGACCGAGGCGGAACAGGTTCAGGCGGGCGCCGGGTGAAACCGGGATCGGCCCCGAGGCTTGATCTCACCTCCCTGCGGTGGTCCCTCGCCGTGGCCAGCGCAGGCGGTTTTCGCAAGGCGGCCGACGCCCTCGGCGTCGAACAGTCCGCCCTCAGCCGGCGTGTCAGGGGGCTGGAGGACGAAATCGGCGTCTCCCTGTTTCATCGCAACCCCGGCGGCGCAACGCTCACCTTCGCGGGGGTCTCCTTCGTCAAGGGCGTTGAGCACGCGCTCGATCTTCTTGGCGACACGGTCGCAGAAGCCCGCGAGGCAGGCCAGGGCCACCTGGGTCGGCTGAAAATCGGACTGACGCCGTCTTTCATTTCCGAGGCCCTGTTCGGCCTTCTGCACCGGTTTCATGGCGCCCATCCAAACGTCCAGATTGAGATGGTCTCGGGCCACGCCGCTGATCACCTTTCGGCCGTCGCAGATCGCAGGATAGACATCGCTGTCCTGCCGGAAGGAGTGAGGGTAACGGGGCTCGACGTTTCCGAGCTTTGGCGAGAGGCGCTGCACGTGGTTCTACCAGAAGATCACCCTCTTGCTTCAGAGCAGAGAATCGATCTGGCGAGCCTTTCCGACACACCGCTTCTGGTCAGCGAAGGTGACCTCGGCCTCGATGTTCTCACCAGGCTTGGTGCCTCTCCCTCGATAACTTTCAAAGTGGTTCAGGCCGGTTTGTCGATACTACTGGCGCAGGCCCAGTTGGGATCCGGGCTCGCGATCGTCGCTTCAGGCGCGCTTGAGCAAGCTGCGCTTCCCGGTGCCCTGGTGCACCGCCCCCTGCACCTGGGTGATGATCTGACAGTCGGCTTCGCAGCGGCCTGGTACCACCGCAACGACAATCCAGCGCTCAGGCGCTTTGTCAGCTCCGCGCGCCACCACTGACTGTTGAAGGTCTCAATTGGTAAGGCATCGTCATGCTGCCGAAGCGGGTGCCTCTTCGGGCTTCCCGCGAGCGCCGGCCTTCCGGACGGGCCTCTTTGGTTTCGTCGGATCCGGGACAACAGGTTCGACGATAGCCGGTTCCGTCACATGAGCTTCGCCTGATGGCATGTCGCCTAGCCGAGCTATCGCTGCGGCAAGCGCATGACCGAAACTTGTGAGAGACAGGTCCATCATCATTCGCATGAGCATCATAAACCCGAGGAGAAAGGCTAGGCTGAGCATCAACGGCGTGACGGCTTCGCTCCATATGCGAACCAGTTCGCCCTGCCCTCTGATCACCGAGAACATTGGTCCAACCAGCAGGCCAGTCGCCACCAGGAAGCCGACCATTGCGATCGCCTGCCTACCGTATGGACTGAAGAGCATGTGCCAGCGGCCATGCACGAGACCCAGGCTCTCCAGACGACCTCGATGTTCCGATATCGAAGCCGGATGTTGACGGCCGATACCGTAGAACGAAGTCGCCAGCGGCGTACGACGGACGCCTCTGAAAATTGCTTCAAAAGCCCGCGCCTCTTCAGCAGACATCCCTCTGACGGTTTCCAGCATGCGCTTGCGATGGGGGTTGGCCTCCCCGATCGCCAGAAGGGTGGCTCGCCATGCGCGCGACAATTCCTCGTCAACCGGGTCGATGTCCTCGGCGCCCGACATCCAGGCCTCTGTCAGTTCCGGATCAGGCTTGAACTCTACCGAAATCTGCGGCTGCACCGCCTGAAGGTGAGAGGCGATATTGGACCGCTTTTTGGCGGCCTTGGCCTGTTGCAGCTTCTCCCGCGTTTCCGCTCCCCAATGGTCTCCGTAGGCCTTGGCTGTAGGGAGGAACAGCGCCTGAAAAAGTGAGTTCTTGGTCACTGAGTTGGCTGTCGTCATCAGACCTTTGGCAGCGCCTGCGGCGGTGACGGGATCCATTTCAGTCTCTTCTTCAACCTCAGGCATGCCTCGTCATACCAACGAAACTTGAAGGTTGCACGGCCAAGCTTGCCGTATCTATCGCGCGCTCACGCCGAGCCCGAGCGTTGCCTAGCCGAGATGAACGACCGGTCAGTCGCCATGAAGCGGGTCAGCATGGGGGCTACCAGTTGCGCTGGCCCATAGATCCTGTCTCCGGCACCAGACAGGATCTCCGCATAGAGAACCAGATCGCGGTGAACATCAGCGGGCAGTTCGATCGTCATCTTGACCGGCGTGTCGTCCTGCAGGCCGGCGAGCTTGAGCGCGGACATGGTTCAGTCTCCATAGGGTTGAAGATCGAGATCGTGAGTAAGGATGATCCGAAAGGCGAAACCCGGCCGGATGGTCAGCCTTGGCGGAATGGAGAGCCCGCGCTCGACCAGGCCTCGCCCCAGAGCATCGACGCCGTCGCTCGTTCCATCGCGGATCGCGCGCGCCAATCGATCGGCCTCATCCACCTCCACCGCCGCGCTGCTGACAGCCAGCAGCGTCGTCAGCGCGGCCGATCTCAACCGCTCTCCCCAACGTTGGTCCGTCCGGTCCTCCAGTCCCGCATAGCCCTGGGGATCGGACGCCGCCTGGTTCTCCAAAAGGATGGATCGACCGTTTGGAAGGATGATGCGGGTCCAAATCACCTGCAGGCGGGACTGGCCCTGGGCGACCTGAGCCGCGTGGGTTCCGATCAGCCGCGCGCCCTTGGGCACGAGCAGCGTGCGACCGGTCCGCGTATCATGGACGTCTGCCGTGATCTGACCCAGCACCGGGCCGGGGAGGTCGGACCGGATGCCCGTCACCAGACTGGCTTCGATAACGGCGCCGGCCAGCAGCGTCCCGCCCGAGGTTGCGAAGGATGCGGCAGCGGCATGGCCTCCCGCAAGCGGCCCGGTCGGAACCGGAACGCCTTCAGAGAGAGGCGCGCCGCTCTGGATCAACAGCAGCTTGGAGGTCCGTGCCGCATCCGCTTCGGCGCGACGACGCTCACGTTCAGCCTGGCGGGCGTCTGCCTCGCGCGATTGCGAGCCCGGTCCAGCAGGCGAACCGACAGGGGCCGCCTCGGCCTCTGCGGCGTTGCGCGCATTGAGAATGGGCCTGCCGAGATCGCCCGGAAGCGGCGGCCCCAGCCGGGGCGCTGTGTAATCTCCGGGAAGCGCGCGCACAGCGTCGGGCGGCGGCGCGGACGACCGCGTCAATTCAACGGTCGGCGCGTCCGGCTCCGGCTTCAGCAGGCCGACGCCGACAGCAGCTGCGACCACGAGGGCCAGTCCGGCGACGCCGGCCATCGCCACCTTGCGCGACAGGCGAAGGGGTCTGGGCGGGTCGGCCCGGAGGCGCATCGCCTTGATCGCAGGATCCTCGCCGCCAGTCGTATCGCTCATCGACCAGCGCTCCTCTTTTCGATCCGCACGGTCTGGGTGCGCCGCCCCGACACGAGGCGAAGCTCGGCGACATCGAACAGGCGATCGACGATCAGCCGGCGGCCGAGGACGCGGTAGTTCACCAGAGCCGCGCCGCCGTCGGGATCGAGCAGGAACAGGGGCGGCAGCGTCGCCTGATCGATCGCGGCGTCGAACTCAAGGATGACCTGGCGGCCGTCGTCGAACACCCGGACCGGCCGCCAGGCCGTCCGCGCACCGGAGATCCGATAGCTGAAGTTGAGATCTTCCAGCCTCATCCTTGGCTCGGCGTCACGCTCCGCCTGCCGCGCCGCCTGGGCTTCGAGCGCCATCAGCTCGTCCTGAGGATAGCGCCAGGACACCCCCGCCATATAGGCGGAGGCTTGGGCGTTGAGCTCCAGATGGTAGGTCCGGCGATCGGTGTTGATTATGAGATTGGTCTTCAGGTCGCTCCGGGTGGGCTTTACGAGAATGTGGACCCGTCGCGTTTCCCCCGCACCGCTCTCTGTCTGGCCGATGATCCAGCGCACCGTGTCGCCAGCCGCTACAGGCCCTTGACCGGAGAGGGCTTCGCCAGGCTGGAGGGCGATGTCGGTGACATGTCCCGGCGCGCCATAGACCTGGAAAAGGGCGCCGGCTTCATAGGCATAGACCTGGGTCGCATTGAGATAGTTTTCGCCTGAGGGCTGCACGCGCGCGGCGGCGTTGGCGGCCGCGATGCGCGAAGCCGGAGGCGGCCCGTCCCGCATCGCGCGCTGAGGGTTTGAGGCCAGGCCGACGCCGGGGGCTGCGGCAAGGCAGAGCGCCAGGACGGCGCCCGAGGGCATGAGGCGCATCAGTCGATCTCCTTTGACCAGTTGAAGGCGTGAACCAGGACGCCGAGAGGATTCTTCCTCAGATCATCGGCCGTCCTCGGCGGCTGAATCGTCACCGTCAGGATCGCGGTCCACCGCTCGGTCGTCGCGAGGCGGCCATCGACAAAGCGCCGCTCAGTCCAGGCGACACGGAAGGAGGATGGCGAGGCGCGGATAATGCTGGAGACCTCGATCCCCACCTGGATGCGCCCGACGTCGGCGAACGGATCATTCGTGCGGGCGAAGTCCGACAGGGCGGCGGCGCCCTGATCGGTCGTGTAGTCGTAGGCGCGTAGCCAATTGTTCCGCACCACGACCGGGTCGGCGGAGATGCCCCGCACCTGTTCGACGAACCGGCCGAGATGCCAGGCGATCTGCGCGTCGCTTGGCGTATAGTTCGCCTGGGCTGGCGCGACCGCGAGCGGCTCGCCATGTTGGTCCACCTCGACGATCCAGGGCGTGACCACGCCTCGCGCGGACTGAACGACGAGTCCGGCGGCCAAGCCGCCGGAAAGACCCAGCGCCATCAGGGCGGCGAGCCGCCAGTTGCGCGCCTGGACGCGGGCGGACCCGATCCGGTCGTCCCAGACCTGGGCGGCCCGCTGATAGGGCGTTTCCGGCGTCGGCGAACGCCCATAGTGACCGCCGGGACGTTTGAAGGGGTTCATGAACGGTCCTCGCTGACAGAAACGGATGCGGAGCCCCCGTGGTGGTCGCCCGACCGGACCGCATGAACGGCAGTGGCGACGCCGTGGGCGACGGCCTGTCGGCGCTCCATCTCCCTGGCCCATCGGGGCTTGCCCTCCCTGGACCCGCCAGCCCCTTCAGGCTTTTCGGGCCCTCCGCGAGACGATGAAGCCGGCGCGGGTTGAGACTCTGAACCTGCCGGAGCAGAGGCGCTTTCCGCTCCTGGCGCAGCTTCCGTCCCGGGGGAGGCAGACGACCGATCCGGGGGCGAGGATCCCCCCGACGGCGGGGATGCTCCACCGCCACCGCTGCCGCTGCCGCCGCTGCCGCCACTACCGTTGCCGTTGCCGGAGCCTCCCCCCGGGCCGCGTCCGCCGGGTGATCCGCTTGCTGCACCTGCGGCGCCGGAGGCTGCGGAGCCCGAGCGGGCAGCCGCCACGGCTGTGCCCGCTCGTCCCGCGAGCCCAGCGCCCGCGCTGGCGGCCATTCGAGCGCCTGCCGCGCCGGCCATGGCGACCCCGCCCACGGCGAGACCTGTTCCGATCGCTGCGCCTGCGCTGAGCTGGGGCGCGCCTGAGATCAACCCCGATGCGATGCCAGGACCGAAGATGGCCAGTCCGGCCAGACTGAGCGCGGCCAGGGTGGTCGCCAGAGCATCTTCCAGGGCGGGAGGCCGGCCGGCGAAGTCGCTGACGAAGGTATCGAACATGGTCGAGCCGATGCCGACGATCACCGCCAGGACGAGGACCTTTACGCCCGAGGCCACGACATTGCCGAGGACCCGTTCGGCCAGGAAGGCGGTCTTGCCGAACAGGCCGAAGGGAATGAGGACGAAGCCCGCGAGGCTGGTCAGCTTGAACTCGATCAGGGTCACGAAGAGCTGGACCGCCATGATGAAGAAGGCGATCAGAACGATCAGGAAGGCGACCATCAGGATGGCGATCTGGACGAAGTTTTCGAAGAAGCCCGGGAAGCCTGACATCTCAGCTGCGGCCTTGAGCATCGGCCGTCCGGCGTCGATGCCGGCCTGGGCCAGCTTGCCCGGCCGCAGGAAGTCCTCGCTCGACAGATTGGAACCGGACGCCTTCAGGCCCAGGCCGGCGAAGCTGGCGAAAACGATCTCCGAGAGCCGCTGAAAGTTTCCGATCAGGAAGGCGAAGAAGCCCACAAACAGGGTCTTCTTGACCAGTCGGGCGAGGATGTCGTCCGACGGTCCCCAGGCCCAGAACAGCGCCGCCAGGGTGACGTCGATGACGATCAGGGTCGTCGCGACGAAGGCGACCTCCCCGCCCAGCAGGCCGAAGCCGCTGTCGATGTAGCGGCTGAAGACCTCGAAGAAGCGGTCGATGACGCCGGTGTCGTTCATGACGGGTCACCCCCGCCGAAGAAGCGTCGACGGCTTTCCGCCCAGGCGGCATGGCAACCCGCATCGGCGCCGCCCGCCTCGCCAAGACTGCGGCATCGGGCGAGTTCCGCCGAGGCCGCGTTCGTCACGGGTTTCGCCGCCGGGATCGGCGCCGGCGCACCGGGGCTCGCCAGGACAGCGGCGCCACTGGCGCAGATCGCGATGATGACGGCGGCGACGCCCAGAGGGTCGCGGCGAAACAGGGCCCTCATTGATCCGGTTCGCCCATAAAGCGGCGGAAGCGGGCTTGAGCATCCGCGCGAGCGGCGGTCCGATCCGCGGCGTCTAGGGCGTCCGCTCTCCCCTGGGCGGCGAGCAGCGCCGTGAGCTCGACCAACTGGCTCGTTTGCAGGGCCAGCAACTGGTTGCCGGCCTGCGTCGCCTGCAGGGCGCCGGCGGCGCTCTGGCTGGCGCCGACCAGGCGGTCCATTTCCTGCCGCGTCGCGCCCAGGCCCTGGACCACGCCCGCCTGGACCCGCATCGCGTCCTCGAAGCCTGCGACCGACGACCGCCAGCGCTCGCGAGCGCGCGCGACCAGATCCCCTTCTGACGCCGACATTGGGACGGCGCCGTAGCGGCTGTCGAAAGCCGCCTCGATCTCCCGCACGTCATAGGCGAGCGCCTGGGCCTCCGCGAGAAGGCCGCGGGTCCTATCGACTTGCGCCTGCAGGGTCTGGAGCGACGAGTACGGGAGGCTCGTCAGGTTCCGCGCCTGGTTCATCAGAGCGGCGGCTTCATTCTGGAGCGACTGGATCTGGTTGTTGATCTGCTCCAGGGCGCGGGCGGCCTGGATGACGTTCTGGATGTGGTTGGTCGGATCATGAACGACCACCTGGGCCTGGACCGAGAGGTCCCCGCAGAGGAGGACGGCGGCGGCCACAGCGGCAGGCAGGACGGCCGACAAGGCCATCGGCGAACGCAGGCGTTTCATGACGGGTCTCCGGAAGGTTGGCTTGGGGCGGTCGCAAGGAGGTCTGCGGCCCAGGGCAGGCCGCGATGGCGCAGCCAGGCCGCGCCGAAACCCGCAGGGCCGGCCTCGTCGAGAACCGCCCGGATGGACGCCTGATCCGTCGCCGAGGAGGCGGCGCAGAAGGCCAGGGCGACCGGACCGAGACCGAGTTCGAACAGGCGGTCGCCGGCACGCGACTGGCAGTAGTAGTCACGCTTCGGCGTCGCCTGGGCGAGGATGTCGATCTGGCGATCGTTCAATCCGAAGCGGCGGTAGACGGCGGCGATCTGCGGCTCGCGGGCGCGGGCGTTCGGCAGGAAGAGACGGGTATGGCAGCTCTCGATGATCGCTGCGGCGATCGCGCTGTTGTCGATGTCCGCAAGCGACTGGGTGGCGAAGACCACCGAGGCGTTCTTCTTGCGCAGGGTCTTCAGCCACTCGCGCAACTGGGCACCGAAGCCGGTATCGTCGAGGGCGATCCAGCCCTCATCGACGATGATCAGGGTCGGTCGTCCGTCCAGCCGCGCCTCGATCCGGTGAAACAGATGGGCGAGCACCGCGGGCGCTGCACCCGATCCGATCAGGCCTTCTGTCTCGAAGGCCTGAACCGCGCCGACGCCGAGATGTTCGTGATCCCCATCAAGCAGGCCGCCCCATGGGCCCGCCAGAGTGAAAGGCGCCATCGCCCGCTTCACTGCGGTGCTTTGGACAAGGGCGGCGAAGCCTGAAAGCGTACGCTCGCTGGCGGGGGTTCCCGCAAGACTGGTGAGGGCGGACCAGACCTGGTCCTTGATCTCCGGTTCGATCGGCACGCCTTCCCGGGCGAGGAGGTCGATCAGCCAGGCCTGGGCCCAGGCGCGTTCGCCCGGATCGTCGATCCCTTCGAGAGGCTGCAGGGTCAGCCCGCGCTCGCCGCCCAGCATCGCCTCGCCGAGGTCGTGGAAGTCGCCGCCCATGGCCAAGGCCGCCGCGCGGATCGAGCCGCCGAAATCGAAGGCGAACACCTGGGATGCCGGATAGCGCCGGAACTGGAGGGCCATCAGCGCCAGCAGCACGCTCTTCCCAGCCCCGGTTGGCCCGACCATCAGGGTGTGACCGACATCGCCGACGTGATGAGAGAAGCGGAAGGGCGTGGCGCCGTCGGTGCGCGCATGGAACAGCGGCGGCCCGTCGAGATGGGCGTTCCAGTCCGGCCCGGCCCAGACGGCGGACATCGGCATGATGTGGGCGAGGTTGAGGGTGGAGATCGGCGGCGTCCGCGCATTGGCGTAGACGTGGCCCGGCAGGCCGCCCAGCCAGGCCTCGACGGCGTTCAGGCTCTCGGCGATACAGGTGAAGTCGCGTCCCTGAATGACCTTTTCCGCCTGCCGGAGCTTGGCGTCGGCGATCGCCGGATCCTCGTCCCACACGGTCAGGGTGGCGGTGACAAGGGCGTAGCCCACGCCGTCGGCGCCGAGATCCTGCAGGGCCTGATCAGCGTCCGCCGCCTTGTTGTCGGCGTCGGAGTCCATCAGGACGGCGGCCTCATTGGTCATCACCTCCTTGAGGAGGGCGCCGATGGATTTCCGCTTGGCGAACCACTGGCGACGAATGCGGCCGAGCAGCCGCCCGGCGTCAGTCTTGTCCAGGCAGAGCGCCCGCGTGGTCCAGCGATAGTCGAAGGCCAGGCGATTGAGTTCGTCGAGGAGCCCCGGCCAGGTCGACGTCGGAAAGCCGATGACGCTCAGGACCCGCAGATGCGTGCCCCCGAGGCGCGGAGCCAGGCCGCCGACCAGAGCCCTGTCGGCCAGCAACACATCGAGGTGCATCGGCGTTTCCGGGAGGCGGACGCATTGGCGCGCGGTCGAGACCGTGGCGTGAAGGAAGGTCAGGGTGGCTTCGTCGTCGAGCCAGGCCGCCTGCGGCATCAGCCCCTCGATGAGAGCGAGGAGCCGATCGGTCCGGTCGATGAAGCCGCGGACCTGGGACGGCCAGTCCACACCCTTCTCCGCCTCCCCCTCATAGAGCCAGCGCGCGGCGCGGCCGCGATCCTCGGCCGGCGGCAGCCAGACCAGGGTCAGATAATAGGCGCTCTCGAAATGGGTCCGGTCGGCCTGGAAGTCGGCGCGCCGCTCCTCTTCCACCAGGCCTGAGACCGGGTCGGGGAAGATGCTTTCGGGATAGGCGGCCGAGGCGTGGCGCTGGGCCTCGACGAAGATCGCCCAGCCGGACCCGAGCCGGCGCAGGGCGTTGTTCAGTCGCCCGGCAACGCCTGACAGTTCAGCATTGGTCGCCGAATCCAGATCGGGGCCACGGAAACGGGCGGTGCGTTGGAGACTGCCGTCCTTGTTCAGCACCACGCCCGGAGCGATCAGGGCCGCCCAGGGCAGGAAGTCGGCGAGTTGTCGCGGCCGAGCGCGATATTCCTGAAGCGAGAACATGATCAGACGTCCAAAAGCGTCGGAAGGCGCAGGTGACGACGCGCGACCTCGACGAAGTCCGGGTCGTGACGCGCGGCGAGTACGCCCAGGGCGTGCCCGACGATCCAGACCGCCACGCCCGCGAGCCACAACCGCAGGCCCAGCCCCAGGGCGGCGGCCATGGTGCCGTTGACGATGGCGAGCGCGCGCGGGGCGCCGGCCAGGAGGATCGGCTCCACCAGGGCCCTATGAAGGGGCGCGACGAAGTCCTCGGGGATCGGGTCAGCCATCAGACCAGCGCGCCGCCGCCGAAGGAAAAGAAGCTGAGGAAGAAGGAACTGGCCGCAAAGGCGATGGAGAGACCGAAGACGATCTGGATCAGCCGACGCGCGCCACCTGACGTGTCCCCGAAGGCCAGGGTCAGGCCGGTGACGATGATGATCATCACCGCAATGATCTTGGCGACGGGCCCTTCGATCGACTCCAGGATGGACTGGAGCGGCGCCTCCCAGGGCATGGATGAGCCGCCGGCCAGGGCGGGCGAAGCGCAGACGGCGGCCAGCGCGAGCAGGACGGCCGGATGAAGGCGGCGTTGATAGGCGATCATGACGGTGCTCCAGAGGGGATGAAGACAGCGGGTCAGGAGAGGGCCGACGAAAGGCGGTACCGGCCGTCGGCGTCGAGGCCGTCGACGACGGCGAGTTCGACCAGACGCCTCTCGGCGCCTCGACCGGCCAGGACGGCGACGAGATGGATGGTCTCGGCAATGAGGGCGCGGGGCGGCACGAGGACCGCTTCCTGGATGAGTTGCTCGAGCCGATGCAGCGCGCCGTGCGCGGATCCGGCGTGGAGGGTGCCGACGCCGCCCGGATGTCCGGTGCCCCAGGCCTTCACCAGATCAAGCGCCTCGGCGCCGCGGACCTCCCCGATGGGGATGCGGTCCGGGCGCAGGCGAAGGGCGGAGCGCACCAGATCGGTCAGGGTCACCGCACCTTCCCGGGTGCGCAGCGCCACGGTATTGGGCGCCGCGCACTGCAGTTCGCGGATGTCCTCGATGAGAATGATCCGGTCGTCGCTCCCCGCCATCTCAGCGAGTAGGGCGTTGACCAGGGTCGTCTTGCCGCTGGAGGTGCCCCCGACCACGAGGATGTTGCGGCGCTGGGCGACGGCGTCGCGGAGGCTCTGCGCCTGCCCGGCGACCATGATCCCGGCGGCGACATAGTCGTCGAGGGTGAAGACGGCGACGGCCGGTTTGCGGATGGCGAAGGCTGGCGCGCGCACAATGGGCGGAAGGAGGCCTTCGAACCGCTCCCCGGTTTCCGGCAGTTCGGCCGAGATACGGGAACGGGTCTCGTCGACCTCCTGTCCGACGTGGTGGGCCACCAGTCTGACGACCCGCTCGCCCTCGGCGGGCTCCAGGCGATGCGGCGTCAGTTCAAGCCCGCTCGTCAACCGATCCAGCCAGACCCGGCCATCCGGATTGAGCATGACCTCCACCACATCCGGATCCGACAAGGCGGCCAGGAGCGCCGGGCCAAAGGCCGTGCGGAGCATTTTCAGGCTGCGCGCTTGCATACTCATGGAGGTCCCGTCGGCGAGGACGGATCGGCGGGCGATCCGGACGGGGGCGACAAGAGAACCGCAAATCGCGGGAGTTCAACAAGGCCAAGGGCGTAGTAGGGCCGAGGCGTAGAAAGACAGGCGATCGGCGGAATGACCGACCTCGTCCCCTCGCCCGAGGACGATCAGGGCGAAGGTCAGGACGTCGGTTTCTCCTCTCGCGCATCACCTATGTCGCTGCGGCTGACGTCAGACGCCCGGTCAACGACATCGTCCCGCGTCGCGGCTTCGAGCTCGAACGCCAGCTCGCGCGTGAACGACCGTCCGGACGCCAGCCGGCGCCCCAGGTTTTCGACGAAGCGTTCGTAACGATCCCGTCCTCGCACACGCGCCGCGGCCTGAGCGGCGTCCGGCAGGGAGGGCGTCGCGGCCATCCAGGTCCGGACGAAAAGCGCCAGCATCTCGACGGCGATTTCAAGATCCCGTTCCAACCGATCGGCATGGCGATTGAGCCGGTCCAGCCGCCGCCCAAGCGCGGCCTCCTGCTGCTGGGCGGCGTCCGGCGTAAGGAAGCTGGCGATGGCCGCCTCGGCGACGGTCGACTTGGGCACGCCCCGCCGCTTCGCCTGGGCGACCAGGAGGTCGAGCAGTTCGGGCGTGAGGTAGACGGTGAGGAAGGGCTTCTTCATCGCGCCGGCCTAGAGGGCGATGCCGTCGTCAGGATCGAGCGCCGCCTGGCGCGCGACGCGCCGCATCCGCGCCTCAAGGTCGTCCGGAAGAACCGCGACGCCCTCGTCGTCGTCGAGGTCGGGCCCCAGAGGATCGTACGACGGGTCTTCGACGACGGGCGTGGGCGCGAGGACGTCCGGCGCTTCAGGATCCTGTTCCTGTCTCAGGCCGCCGTCATCGGCCTCCCCCGGCTCCGGTCTTTGTGCGGCGGCAGGGGCCGAGGCGACGGTCCAGATCAAATCGGCTCCGCCCGGGATGCCGCCACGCGACGCCGGGGGAGGAAACACGCGCCCCTTGAGCTGAGGGTCCGCATAGTAGCGCGCCTTCTTCACCCGAAGCGGCGCGCATCCCGACGCCAGCACCAGGGCGTCCGTCGACGGCAGTTGCATCACCTCGCCCGGGGTCAGGAGGGGGCGAGCCGTCTCCTGGCGCGACACCATGAGATGGCCGAGCCAGGGGGATAGACGATGGCCGGCGTAGTTCCGCATCGCCCTCAGCTCCGTCGCCGTTCCCAGGGTCTCGGAAATCCGCTTGGCCGTGCGCTCGTCGTTGGTCGCGAAGGCGACCCGGACATGGCAGTTGTCGAGGATGGCGTTATTGGGCCCGTAGGCTTTCTCGATCTGGTTGAGGCTCTGGGCGATGAGGAAGGCCTTCAGCCCATAGCCGGCCATGAAGGCCAGGGCGGTTTCGAAGAAATCGAGGCGACCGAGCGCCGGGAACTCGTCGAGCAGCATGAGCAGGCGGCGCCGCCCTGCCCGCGCCTGGAGATCCTCGGTCAGGCGTCTGCCGATCTGATTCAGGATCAGACGGATCAGCGGCTTGGTGCGGCTGATGTCCGAGGGCGGCACCACGAGATAGAGGGAGACGGGCCGTTCGCCGTCGACCAGGTCGGCGATGCGCCAGTCGCACCGCCCGGTCACCGCCGCGACGATCGGGTCGCGATAGAGGCCGAGGAAGCTCATCGCGGTGGAGAGCACGCCCGACCGCTCGTTCTCGCTCTTGTTCAGCAGTTCGCGAGCGGCTGCGGCGATCACCGGATGCGGCCGTCCGTCGCGATGGGGCGTCGTCATCATGCGCCGAAGGGTGGCCTCGATCGGCCGTTCCGGATCGGACAGGAAGGAAGCCACCCCGGCCAGGGTCTTGTCGGGCTCGGCGTGCAGGACATGGAGAATGGCCCCGACCAGAAGGGCGTGGCTGGTCTTCTCCCAGTGGTTCCGGCGTTCGAGCGCGCCTTCGGGGTCGACGAGAATGTCGGCGATGTTCTGGACGTCGCGCACCTCCAGCGGTCCTGGCCGCACCTCCATCAGGGGATTGTAGGCGGCGCTCTGCGCATCGGTCGGATCGAACATCAGGACGGGTCCGAAGCGGGCGCGCCATCCGGCGGTCAGGGACCAGTTCTCCCCCTTGATGTCATGGACGAGCGCCGAGCCGCCCCAGGTGAGGAGGGTCGGCACCACCAGACCGACACCCTTGCCCGAACGGGTCGGCGCAAAACACAGCACATGCTCGGGTCCGTCGTGGCGCAGATACCGGCCGTCCATCTCGCCCAGAAACACGCCGTCCTCGCCCATCAACCCGGCGGCGCGGGCGTCGCGGGCGTCGCCCCATCGCGCTGTGCCGTAGGTCGTCGCCGACGCCGCCTCCCGCGAACGCCAGACCGCCATAGCAATAGAGACGCCGATGGCGACGAGCGCAGAACCCGCAGCAATCGCGCCGCCTTCGAGGAAGAGGCGCGGCGCGTAGGCGTCATAGACGAACCACCAGAAGAAGAGGCTCGGCGGGGCGTAGACCGAATGCCCCATGAGCTCGAACCAGGGCGCGCCGAGCGCCGGCTGATAGGCGAGACGCCAGGCGGTCCACTGGGTCGCGCCCCAGACGCCGGCGAGGATGAGACCGAAGACCAGGCTGATCTGGCCCCAGAGAATCTTTCCAGCGGACATGCTGCCTCCAGTTCAGAGAGAGGTTGTGATGGCTGGCTCAGCGGCCGAGGGCGCGCGGCGGGCGCCATTCGATCTCGCCACGGGCGCCGGCCAGACCGCTGACCGAGCGGCCCAGGTTTCGTTCCAGCGGCGGACGCCAGGGCACAAGACAGAAGCCCGTCCCGTCGTCGATCATGGCGAAGCGCCCTGAGGCCAGGTCGAGGCGTTTGCGGTAGACGCCCGAGACCGCGTCCCCCTCAGCTGTCGGGCGGAAGACGAGGCCGGTCTCATTCCGAACCCGCTCCGCCACAGCGGCGACCTCCCGGGCTTTCAGGGTTTCCAGCAGGCCGGGCGCGAAGCGCAGGCCGACGCCGCGCCGTTCGGCCAGGCCCTCGGCGACCAGATGATCAATGCGCGCCTGGCGGGCGACCGCGACCTCGCCGGCGAAGCCGCCGGCCTCGGGCAAGGGGTTGGGATCCAGCGCGCGACGATCCAGCCAGGTCGCGCCCCTGGCTGTGATCTGGCTGGTCAGGCCGAGATCGGACACCGTCACCGTCATCGGGTGGGCGCCGCGCGACGGCGGGCTGGCGCGCACTATGGCGTCGACCCTGGGCTCGGGCGCGCCGGCGTCCGCCAAAGTGATGTGATGAACCCGACCATCCAGCCCGTCGATGACGGCGAAACCCGTGCCGCGCAGTTCATCGTCTTGTCCCCGGGCGAGGACCCGTCCGACGAGGACGTCGGACAAGGCCGAGGTCGCCCATTGTTCGGGAGCCCGGACGAGTCCGCGCGCCTCCACCGCGGCCGCCAAACGGCCTGCCACCTCGGTCTCTTGGGCGATCCTGCGTAACCGCTCCCCGAGCCCGTTCTCGAGCCGCCATCGGCCGGGCCCTGCCGGATCCGTCAGGCCAAGACGTTCGAGGGCCCTGAGCCGGTGAACCAGAGCCTGGGCCCCGAACAGATCGCCTGGGCCCTTCGCTGGGCGCAGATCGACATGGCCTTCACTGTCGGCCAAGCGCTCGAGCGCGCGATCGAGGCGTGTCCAGCCCGGGGCCTCGGCGTCCCGCATCAGGGCGGCCGCGCGTTCACGCGGGCTCGGCGGACCCAGTTCAAGCTCCGCCAGGGCCTCGGCGCGCGCGCGGAAACCCCGGCTGATATAGTCCCGGCTGATGACCAGATCGGCGCCGTCATCCAGCCTCCCCCGCAAGATGATATGGATGTGGGGATGGGCGGTGTTCCAATGATCGACCGCGACCCAGTCGAGCGGCGCGCCCAGGTCCCGCTGGACGTCGGCCATGAGATCGCGGGTATAGGCGCGAAGGTCCGCAAGTTCGGCCGCGTCCTCCGGCGAGACGATGAAGCGAAAATGATGACGATCATCCTGGGCGCGCGTCGCGAAGGATGAGGCGTCGATCATGTCGCTCCGGGCGTCGAAGAGCCGCCCCGCTTCGCCGTCGCGGGTCACGCCGTCGCGTTGGAGATAGCCAATGTGCGCGGCCAGGCCTCCAGCGCTTCGGCGCACCACCCGCGCCTTGACGATGACAGACCGACACCCGCCCACATGCACACTGCGGATCAGCGCCGCCCTTCCCCGCCCGAAGGTGCTGGGGCGAGCGCCTCCCTTGCCGACGCCATGTTGGGAGGGACCGCCGGCTCGGGCGACGGCGACCCTGACCTGGCGCAGCGCCGTGTCGACACTCGGCCCCGAGGCGGGGCGTATCCGCCCGGGTCGGACCCGAAAATCGTCGTCACGGGTCATGACAGACGGATAAAGGCGCGAAAATCGTCGCCATTTCCGGGTGATAGGCAAATACGCAAGGTAGGCAGCAGAATTGCACCTTGCGACAATCCCTTGAGATGACGCGTGAAATTCTTCCCCCACCCCCGCCGCACCTTGCGGCTTTTATCCTGCCCTCTCTTCTGCAGTATTTTGACCGGGCTCATCGGGGCGAAACCGGACCGGCGTCGGAGGCTGGAACCAGCAATACGAACAATCCGCCAGATGCAGGGTCGGAAGGGTGCAGAGCGTCCGGAAAGAGCGGCCCCCGGTAGGGATCGATCGGCTCTTTAGCCGCGATCCGGGCGCTGTCAGAGGGGGTGGCCGCCCGGTCCAGAAGCCCTATCCGGGCGACGTAATCGCGCGTCTCCAGAGGCAGGGGCCGCCCTTCACCTCTATGCTGCAGGTATCGCCCTGGCCCCGCGTTATAGGCCGGCAACATGCCCTCCAGGCCGAACCGGTCGTGCAGTTCGCGCAGATAGGCGGCACCGGCCATGATGTTGTCGCGAGGGTCGTAGGCGTCCGGGCCGAGGCCGTGCCGTCGCCGCAGTTCCGCATAGGTGGCGGGCATCACCTGCATCAGACCCATGGCCCCCGCGCGCGATGTAGCGCGAGGATTGAAGCCGCTCTCCTGCTGCATAACCGCCCGGATCCAGTGTGGAGGCAGGCCGAACCGATGCGCCGCCTCGGTGATCAGGTCATCGATCGCGCTTCTGGCAGGGGCTTGCTGGCGCGGTGCAGAAGCCGCCGGAACCGCGATGGAGACGCACGGAAAACTGGTCGCGGCGAGCGCCAGGGCCAGCGCCGCCGCCCGCCTCGCGCGCCTACCAGGGAAGGACAGCACGCTCATCCACGCCCCTCCCCGACGCGGACGGGCACGATGCGGCCGAGCAATTCCTTGCGGTCGACGGGGCCGAAGTAGCGGCTGTCCAGCGCGTCGGGGACGTCAGGGGCGAGCAGGAAAACGGCCTCCGGATCCAGGGTGATGCAGCCCCTCCAGCGCGGAAGCGGCCGCCCCGCGCGGTCCTTTTCCAGCGCGTCGGCGACCTTCCGGCCGTCGATGAAGACGCTTTGTTCCCAGCGACAGACGACGGAGGGCGCGGTCGCCGCGACCGGCTTCAGGAGCGGGACGCCGTCCGGCAGATAGCCGCGCGCCGCGAACGCCCGCGACCATTCCGGCGCAGGGCGGTAGGCGACAAGCTCGCCTGCGGCGGCCGCGCGCGTCGGTTCCAGCCGGTAAAGACCGATTGGAAGGCTCGCGGAGGCGTTCCAGATCAGGCGCGGCGCGCGGGCCGTGACCGGTCCCAGCGCGAGGGCGGCGAGCGCCAGGCCGGCCCATACCAGCACGACCGCCCGCCTCATGACGCGACCTGCTGGCGCAGACGAAAGGCCCGGTGGCGCTCGGCGGTATAGGCCAGGGGCGGCAGGCTGACCGTCATCCGCGCGTGGACGTGGCGCCAGTAGTCGGGCGCGACCTCGCCCGGTTCGAAGCCGCCGGCCTCAACCGCGTCAATCAGATAAAGGGCGCGCCGAACCCGCGGCCAGCCGCTCAGCCGAAGCAGGCTGACGGCGCCGGGAACGACGCCGGGGATGGCGATCCGGTCGCGGGTCGGATCGGCCGCCTGGAGGATGTCGAGGCGCGACACGACCGTGCCGTAGGCGTTGGCGGCCCAGCGCACATAGGCGAAGACGACGCCGGGACGAAAGGCGACGAAACGGTTCCGGCGCGAGACGATGCGCTGGTCGACCGCTTGACCGAAGCGGATCCAGCGCTCCGTGCGGCCTGGGTCGAAGACGAGTTCGACCCAGGTCAGTTGGTCGGCGGAAGGCGGCGGGGTGCCGATCACCACCACAGGATCGCGGTGATAGGCCAGATAGGGCGGCGACGAAGCGCCCTCGTCATCCCGGCCGTTCATAGCCCCGCGTCCCTATCCGGACGGCGCGCGGGGGAAATTCTGTCGTGGCCCGGGTCCGTAGTGGAGGATTTGACGCCGCGATCCGCCCAGGCCTGGAGGTCGCCGACGGCGTAGACGACGCGTCCGCCGATCTTCCGATAGAGGGGACCGGTGCCGTAGCAGCGGTGCTTCTCGAGCGTGCGGCCGGACAGGCCGAGATGCCGCGCGGCCTCGGCGGTGCGGAGATAGCGCGGCGGCATCGGGGTCTGGGCGTCGTGCATGGCGGCAATCCTTGCGGGGCTGGAACGCCGTCGGCGGTAGACGGCGGGACAGGCCAAGGATTTCGCCAAACCGGCGTCCGCGGCAGTCCGCGCGCGGGCATCAGGCGATGCCCGCGCGTCATCACGCCCTCTACGTCAGGACGCTCGCATCAGGGCGGCGGCTGCTTTTCGGCCAGGAACTTGGCGGCGCGTTCCGCGTGAGCGGCGGCGGCGACGATGAAGCGGGTGTCGTTGCGCAGGACGCGCAGCCATGAGGCGATGTAGGCGGCGTGATCGGGGCGGGGCTCGAGGGTCAGGCCGAGGTCGGCGCAGACGAAGGCGGCGCCCAGTTCGGCCACCAGTTCTTCGCGGGCATAGGCCTCGTCGCCGAAGCGGCCGAGGGTGAGATCGCGGTCCAGACGGGAGGGATGGCCCGTCCAGTGGACCAGTTCGTGGGCCAGAACGGCGTAAAAGGCTTCCGGGTCCTGGAAAGCCTCGAAGGCCGGCATGTGCACGGCATCAGCGTCCGGTCGGTAGCAGGCGGTGTCGCCGCCCGCCCGGACATCGGCGCCGGTCGCGGCGAAGTAGCGTTCCGCATGATCTATCCGCTCGACGACATCGGGGCGGACCGGCGGCGGATAGCGGTCGTCCAGGCCTTCGATCTGGTCCAGGTTGAAGACGGTGTAACGCTTCAGGAAGCTCCCGCCGCGCCGCGCTTCCGGCTGATCGTCGCTGTCATCGGCGAGCGAGATGGGCGCAGCGTAGACGACGGGGGCGCCCTTTTCGCCTTTTCGAACCGCACCGCCGAGCGCCAGGGCCTGACGGAAGGTCATCCAGACGGGGCGGGCGTAGCCGCAGCGGGCGGCCCGGACCCAGAGCGTCAGGACGTTGACCCCGTGATAGGATTGTCCGTCATGCCGCAGCGGGCGGGAGACTGCGCCCTGTGTCGTCCACGGACGGGTCCAGGGTCGGACGCCGGTCTCGAGGTCGGCGAGGATGAGGGCGGTGATCTCGGCATGGGGATCGGGGCGAACGGAAGCGGTGGGGCGCGACATGGCGGCCTCCTTGAAAGACGGTCTGAAGGGGATGGCGGCGGCGCCCCTGGCGCCGCCGCCGGGCTCTCAGTTGCGCGACCAGATCAGGCTGTGCCCCTCGTCGCTCTCGACCAGCGAGGCGTAGATCGGCGCCGGGAAGCTCGGATCATCCAGCTTGACCGAGAGGTAGTCGCGGTTCTGCTGGCTGGTCTTTTTCCAGGCCGCGCCGAACTCCGTGGTCCCCGAGAAAATCCGATAGTCCGGGGCCTTGTCGTCGCTCTTCTCGTTCGGCCTGAAGGTCGCCGACTTCACGTTGAGGGTCAGGGTCTTGATCGAACCGGTGTAGCCGTCGCCCTGGGCGATGAAGGTTCCAATAGCGGCCATGTCAGTCTCTCCTTTGCTTCGGGCCACGCCTGTCGCGGCCTCGATGGCGATCGGGAGACCGGGGCCGGAAGGCACGCAGGGCGAGCGCAGCGAGACCCCGCAGCGCAGCGGAGGACCGGAGGGAGCGACTTTCTTGTTTCGTGAGGAAGGCCGCAGGCCGGGGAAGAAAGTCGGTCCGACGGTTGCGCCAGCCGACCGGTCCCGGTCAGATCCGCCACATCGAGAGGCCGCGCCGGATGGCGCGAAAGCCGGAAGACCGGCCGCTACGGAGCCCGAACTCACCCAGGCGTCCCGCAACTGTCGGTCCTGCCAGGCCCTGGGAAAGAAGGGTTCGACCTGGCCGTGATGAGGATCGGCGCCCGATCCAGGCTCGCGGTTGCAGAGATAGGGGCCGCCGGTGGAGGCTCGGAATGCTGACCAGCCCGGCCTGGCGCGGGTCACCCTCTCTGAGGTTCAGACCATCTGATTTCTAGAGGACCTCATCGGCGCCCCGCTGCGACGACGGATGGCGAGAAGAGCTCCGCCGCTGCTGACGACGCGGCGCGACTGAGCGCCGGGCGACGACGCCCAGGCGGCGGCGCCATCCCCTTCAGACCGTTTTCAAGGCGGCCGCCATGTCAGCCTGCGTGCATGTTTGCAGACGATGACGCGATGGCTTCAGGACCTGCCCGCCAGCCGCGCGAGCAGGCCGATGGCGGGCGACCGGGGTCAGCCCCCAGAGGTCAGGTCAAAGTAGGGCGCGCCGCGATCAGCGGCTTCGGCACGGGTCAGGACCTTGGTCTCGAACAGGGATGAGACCATGATCTTGATCCCCCGGTGCCGAATGCCCTCATCCAGGGTCTTGGTGATGCGTTCGATGGCGTAGAGGCTGTCGCACCACACCGAACTTTTCACCGTGATCAGGCCAGGCATGAGTTCGGGGTCGCCCCCTGCGGCCTGCTGCATGGCGTCCAGGGCGGCGGTCAATTGATCGGGGGTCATGAGCCGCGGTTAAGCTGAGTCGGGTTGCTACCGGTCGTCTAGCCTATGGATAAACCCGCTCGACGAAGAGCGAGCCCAGGGGGCTGGGTCTGAGGATCAGCTCCTCCGGTGCGGAAAGGTCGAGCCAGTGCGCGCCCGCCCCCGGCGGCAGGACGACGATCTGTCGGTCGTGATAGGGGGCCACGTCCGGCCCCGGCTCGGTCGTCAGCATGGCGAAGGCGCCCTCCTTCACCACCCCGGCGATCCAGAACCAGGGCTGGTCGATCAGGGTGAAGCGCCATTTCGTTTTCTTCCCCGCCACCTTGGGCTCGGTGAACTCATAGAAGCCGTCAGCGGGGATCAGGCAGCGGGTCGATCCGGCGAAGGATCGGCCCTCGGACCGGAAGTTGAAGACCGGCTTTCCGGTCGGGCCCTTCCAGGCCCAGGGCGTCATCACCAGTTGCAGGCCGCCTTCGCCGGCGAGAACCACAGGCGCGCGGTCGCCGATCCGGTAGTCGGTCGGCTCAAGGTTCGGTATGCCATCTGGCAGAATGAGCCTCCGGCCGATGTCGGTGAAGGGCACGGCCAGTTGGTTGGCAGGAACATGCAGGCGGTAGTTGTTGCACATAGTTCCGCTCCAACGCCTCAGACGCCGGTCGGCTTCCTTTCGCCCGGCTTGACGACGTACTCGGCCGGAAAGCTCCATCCCTGTTCGGCGCCGCTGACCTCGGCCCAGGCCGCCTTGACCGTGGCGGCGGCGGCCATGACGGGAAAGCGCTGGGTGGACACGGGGTTGAGTCCGGCGTGCATGGCCTGGAGGCGACGATAGATGTCGACCAGTTCGACCAGGTCCTCCACGGTGAGGGAGCCCTTGGACGACATCCCCTTGTAGCGACTCATGCTCAATCGCCTCGAGCGAACAGGCCCAGGCCCCTCGCCTGCATGTCCTCGAGCGTCCCCAGAACCCTGGCGGCGACGCCAGGCGCAGACCGGTTCAGCGCCGCCATGAGGCGGGCGAACATGTTGGCGAGAACAGGATCATGCCGGACGGCGGGTCCCTGGCGCCAGAGCGCGACCAGTTGGAGCACCTGCAGTTCAACGGGGGTCGGCGTCGCGTCCCTCATTGGGGGCGCCCCACGAGCCGCAGCCCGGCGACGAGCCCGGCGATCAGATCGACCGTGGGCGGCGGGACATCCGGACGCTCACGCTGTTCAAGCGCGCGATCCAGATCTTCCAGGTCGCGGGCGAACCCCTCATCGGGCCCCAGGGTTTTCCTGTTCATTTCCATCTCCTCAAGCACCGACCCGAGCCGACTCCTACACTGGAACAAAAAGAGAACAAGAGAGACGTGACGGTTGATCACAGGTCCCGCAGGACTGTGGACAACCTGCACCCTGCGACAAGGTTTCAAGACGATCTGGTGAGGGTGGGAACCGACTGACGCCCGGTTCGTTTGGAGCGCCAATCGAGGACAAGCAGCGTGATTTCATACTACTGTATTGTGAATATGCCCGGCGTTCCGGCGCGGGAGATTCAGTTTCTGAGCGCGCGTGACGACGCCGCCGCAGTACGCGCCCTCGCATCGGTCGCCGAGCAATGGATCGGCTTTGACACCATCTGCCTCTATCACGGCGAACGTTTCATCGATGTGGTCAGCAATCCTGGGCAGGGCTTTCCCCAGAACGCCCTGCCGCCGTCCGCGCTCGCGATCATCCTCGACAAGGCGGCCTGAACGCGCGTGCCCCACGGCGATGGCCGAGCGCTCATGCGCCGACCAGCCCTACAAAAAGATCGCGTGCCAACGAATGGGAGGCTCTGCACCGGACGGGCGCTCGTCCGCCTCTCGCCAAGGCTACAGTCGGGGATGACCTTTGAGACCCGGCCCGGGATAGAGGGCGCTGGCCGTGGAATGGCGTATTCGCTCGCGCAGAAGGGTGACCTTGAGCAGGGCGCCAAGGCCCAGGCCGAGCAGGGTCGTGCATCCGAAGAAAACGAGGACGAAGACGGTCGCTCCCAGAGCCTGCGGATTGATCCCGTCGATGAGCGCGGTGGAGCGATAGGCGGCCAGAAGGTCGAGAATGGCCGTCTTCGCCGGAGGCGTCACCACGGCGCCCAGCGCGATTCCGGAAACCCAGCCCAACAGTTCCGCCGCCGTGGCCCTGGGCGAACGCAGGCTTAGCGAGGCGGATTTGTATCGTGAACGAACCGGCTTGAGAAAGTGGATCATCGGTCGATCTAAGGCCCCGACCGGGCGGACGGCAACCCGCAGTTTTCTGGAGCGACAACCGGTCCACCTCTGCCCGCTGCCACCGTGCAGACATGTAGTGGGAGGCATGTCGGTTCAGCGTGATCCGCCCGGATTGCCGTCGCGGCCCTTTCCTGACTGCCTTTGCACAAAGAATAGACCGCGCGCCCCAAAGGGCGCGCGGTCCGTTTCGATCAGCTCGCAGGCCTATTCGGCGGCGAAGCTGTGGGCCTCTTCTGCCGAGGGAATGGAAACACCCTCGCCGTCCCCTTCCTGCGCCGGTTCCTCGGCAAGGTTTCGGCGGTTCGAAGAACCGGCGGCAACCACCCCCTCCCTTCCAGCAACCGCTCGGCCGCGTCGGCCATGTCGCCTTTCTTGAATCCTGCCAACCGTCCCGCCTCCTCGGCGCCGACCGCCTCGGTCACGGCCTCCAGCATCCGCGCCTTGGGGACGCGGGAGAAGTAGCTGGCGGCGGTGGCCGACCATGTTCCGGTCATGTCCAGCCCGACCGCCGTCGCCAGCGCCTCGGCCTGCGCCCATGCGCCGGGTCGCCGGTCGTGCGGATCGCGCACAGCGTGGAGGCCGACCCCGGCGCAGCAGGCCAACAGGTCCAGAAGCTCGGAGCGGTGAAGATCCGCCAATATCAGCCACAGGTCCTCGGCCCGCTCCGGAAGCCGCGCGCCCCACGCCTCAAGCCGGTCCGTCACCCGCCGCCCGGCGGGGCTATCGCCTACCCCCGGCGCAAGACGCTCCAGCCCGCCCGCCGACAGGCGCAACTGCAAGGGCGTGAAGTCGCCGTAGCCCGGATAGAAGACCTGCAGCGCCATGGCATGAACCACCGTCGCCAAGGCGACGGCGACATCGGCCTGCACGGCGTCCCGCAGCCCAATGGTCCTGTGGGCTGTCAGGTCGATGAGCAGCCGGTCGGACAGGGGCGCCAATCCGTCATCCGCCCCCTCCTCCCCGCCCGCGCGGGCGTTATCGGCCTCCGCGTCCTCAGGCGCGTCGCCCTCCGACGCCTCGTCCGTGTCCCACGGTGGAGGCGGCGCCAGCGCCGCATCCTCGGCGCGGACCAGACCGCGTTCGAACCGGGCCAGTCCTTCATGGCCGAGCATGACCATGACCCCGGCCCGCGCCTTGGCGTCAGGTGTGTAGCCATAGTCCGGTCCATAGGCCTGCAAGGCCTTGTCGATCGCCTCGAGCCGGGCGTCCGTTTCGGGCGGCAGGACTTCCATCGCATCCGTCTCGGAAATCAGCCGGTCGTATTCCTCCGACAGGGCCGCCATCTCTGCCGCGTCCGCCTCTGACCGTTCAATAGCCACTGGATAGACCCGGCCGAAGTCGGCCACGTCGGCGAACTCGGCGCAGGCCTCGGCCCACTTCCAGCCTTCGCGCTGGCGCGCCTCCTCGGCCAGCACCGTCAACTTCTCGCTGACCAACCGGTCCAGCAAGACAGGGTCTTCCAGCCAGCCGCCGCCATCCTCGGTGAAGAGGTCGCACAGCACGGCCCCGCCCTCGGCCTCATAGGCTTCAAGCCCCACGAAACCGACGCGACGGTCGTCGGCGCGGACCTTGGCCTCGGTCATGGCGCGCCGAATGGCGAAGACGGAGGTGTAGGGCCCCATCTGTTCCAGCACCTGACGCTGCCGGTCCTGATCCTCGCTGACGCAGAAGGCCGTCAGGAGGTCCAGATTGAGGGTCCCGTCGCGGTAGGCCGCCATGAGTTCCGGAGCCGCAGCGCCCAGCCTCAGGCGCTGCCGCACCACATGGGCTGACACCCCGAAACGCGCCCCGATCTCCTCCGGGCCGTAGCCCTTTTCCTCCGCCAGCTTGCGGAAGGCTTCGAACTGGTCGGCGGGATGCATGGCCTCGCGGGTGATGTTCTCGTCGAGGCTGATCTCATGGGCGTCGTTCAGGGTGTCCACCACCACCTTGACCGGATGGGTCCGCTTGATCGCCTTGCGCTTCACCAGCATCCGCAGGGCCTGCCGCCGCCCCTCCCCGATGGTCACGAGGTAGGCGCCCGT
>NZ_JACARP010000088.1:0-5150 GCF_013386595.1 Brevundimonas sp. P7753
CGCCAAGGCCGTCCGCGCCCGACTGCGCCCAAACCGCTCATCCCCATTGGCCGGGTCCTCGACCCACCCCTGCCCCCGCGCCCGCAGATAGTCCCGCAACCCCTCGCGCCGCTCGTCCAGCAGGGGCCGCAACAGCATCAGCCCCCGCCCCTGCGGCCAGACCGGCGACGGCGACCATTCGCGCACCCGCCCCAGGGTCGAGCCGCGCGCCCGCATCCAGTCGGCCTCGGCCACGTCGTCCAGCGTGTGGGCCAGCAGCACCACCCGCGCCCCCGCCGCCCGCGCCGCCTCGGCGATCAGCCCGTGCCGCGCCGCCCGCGCCCGCGCCGTTAGCCCCGGCCCGGCCCGCGCCGCATCCCAGCTCAGCCCGCGCCACTCAGCCCCGACCGCGCGCGCGGCCTCGCCCGCGAACCGGGTCCAGTCCGCGCTCATGGCATTGAGATTATGATCCACCGTCAGGGCCAGCAGCCGCCGCCCGCGCGCCCTGGCCCAGGCCGCCGCCAGATGCAGCAGCGCCATGGAGTCGCCGCCGCCCGAGAGCGCCACCGCCACCGGCTCGCCCCGCTCATGATCCAGCCGCCCATCCAGCCGGGCGAACACCCGGCTGGTCAGCCCCTCGGGGTCGTCTGGGCTCAGCTGCAGTTCGCCCGCGTGCGCAGCTGCGTGGCGCGGGTCTTCTGCGCCGCCGTCGCCGTCTCGGCATAGCGACGCGTGAACTCGGTCAGGGCGCCGCAGGCCTGGGCGCCCCGGTCGGTGGCGCGCAGGGCCTCGGCCAGCTTCAGCGTCGTCTCCGGCGCCCAGGGCGTGCGCGGCCAGCCGTTCAGGGCGGCGGCATAGGCGGGCACGGCGGCGGCGTTGTCTCGCGCCGCGACAAAGAGGTCGCCCAGACGGCTGTTGGCCTCGCGCGACTGCGGCGTATTGGGCCAGGTGACGATGACAGTCTCCAGCGCCCGCTGTCCGCGCGGACCATCGGTCCCCAGCAGCCGCAGCGCCGCCGTCAGGTCCTGAGCCGCGTCGCCGGTCGGCGAGTTGGCGACGATCGGCCCGTTCAGCTCGGCCTCTTCCTCGGCCGCCTTCTCGGCCCGCTCGACGCGGCCTTCCAGATCACGCAGACGACGGCTCAGGGCGGCGTTGTCACGCGTCGCCTCATCCAGCTGGAAGGTCAGGCGCTCGCCATCGGCGTTCACCCGCTGGAAGGTCTGCTCCAGGTCCGACAGGCGGCGATCCATGATCTGCATCTGGCCCTGCAGGGCCACGACCTCGGGGTCCGGCTCGACCAGGACGGGCTGGCCGGCAGCGTTCCTCTGGGTCAGGGCGCGCTCCAGACGGCGGACGTTGCGGTCCAGCTGGTCCAGACGGCGCTTGTCCCACTGGACAGCCTCCATCGGCGCGACCTGGGCGACCACCGCCCCCCCGATCAGGGTCAGGCCGATGGCGGTCATGGCGGCGGTTTTTGTCAGTCGGAATGGCAGCTTCAGCATGTCTCAAGTCGTCCCATCGATTTGCGGCGGTCGCAAGGCCAAGTTCGGGGCCAAGTTCGGGGCCAAGATCAGTGCCCCAGCCCCAGATAGATGATCGAAACGATGAACAGGGTCGCCGCGATCTCGCAGAAGATCACCAGGGCCACCGTCCGCCACAGGGTTGAGAAGATCTTCAGGCTGTAGGCCCCCTTCAGCTGGGCGAACATATGCACCGGCACGATCAGGCTGGCCACAAGCCCCGCCGCCGGTCCCGCCCCCTTCACCGTCGTCGCCAACAGCACCACCACCATCAGCAGCAGGGACATGAAGGTCAGCGAATAGAGAACAAAGACCCCATGATCATACAGGGTGAAGCCCCGCTTCCACAGGAACATCAGGGCCACGAACGGGATCGACAGCGGCACCAGCAGGAAGGCGAATTTATAGATGGTCTGCTGCAGCTTGTAGAGCGCCAGGTCCGGGTTCTTCAGCTTCTTGGCCACGGTCTTGGTCAGGCCGTTGGCCTCGCCGTTCTTGCCCACATCCGCCGCGATGTCCGCCACGCTGGCCTGCCAGGACCCCGGCGTCAGACCGTCCTTGCGGCCCTCGACGGCGTCATGCTCCAGCCGCTCCAGCTTGGCCTTCTCGCTGATCACACCGGCCTGAGCGGCAGCCAGAACCCCGGCGGCGACGCCGGCCCGCGCGCCGCTGTTCACCTCTGGCGGCGCGTCGCCGGACGGCTCCATCGCCGCCGTGGCCGCATCGACTTCCTTCTGGGCGGCGGCGACCACCTGCTCGGCCTCGACGATCGCCTCGCGCTGGGCGGCGATCTGCTCCGGCAGGCCCTGTAGCTTCATCTCCGACTGCGGCATGAAGCTCAGCGCGAAGAACATGACGAACAGGGTGAACAGGAACATGGCCAGCGGCGAGACGTAGCGCGTGCGCCTGCCCTGCACCCATTCCCGCGTCAGCCGTCCGGGGTTGATCACCAGCAACGGCAGGGTGCGCCAGAAGCGCCCGTCGAAATGCATGACCCCATGCAGCAGCTCTTCGCCCAGATGTAGCAGGGTGCGGTGGACATGGGCCGCCTGCCCGCAGTTGGAGCAGAACCGCCCCGTCACCTCGGCCCCGCAGTCGGCGCAGGTCGTATGATGCTCGCCCGCCTGCCCTGTCGGCTTCTCGATAGCGCCTGCGATGATGCCGCCCGTCATGGCGCCGCCCGCTGCTTCCAGATCAATCACTCAGCTTCCCCCCGGATTCGGCGCGGACTTTGGTCCCCCTCGCCCGCAAAGAAAAGAGGCGCCGGCTGCAAAGCCGACGCCTCTCTTCATTCCGTCGCTAACGCGCGGTTTTAGCGCGGGGCGCCCGACACGATGGCGGTGTGAGCGTTGCGGTTCTGAGCCCAGGCGGCCTCGTTCGAACCTTCAACAATCGGACGCTCCTTGCCGAAGCTGATGGTGTCGATGCGGCCGGCGGGGACGCCGCGCTGGATCAGATAGGTGCGCACGGCCTCGGCGCGACGGGCGCCCAGGGCCAGGTTGTATTCGCGCGTGCCGCGCTCGTCGGCATTGCCTTCGATGCGAACCGTGACCTGCGGGTAACGTTGCAGCCAGGCGGCCTGGGCGTCCAGACGCGGCTGGGCTTCCGGGCGCACCGAATAGGAGTCCAGGTCGAAATAGATGCGGTCGCCGACGTTGACGACGAAGTCCTGCTCCGAGCCCGGCATGGCGGCGCCGACATTGCCGCCGGTCACGGGGCCGGTCGGGGCGGTCGGATACTGCGGCGCGGTCGGCTGGCTCGGCTCCATCGGAACAGCGGGCTCGACCTTGGGCTTGGGCGCACAGGCGGCCAGGGCGGCCACGGCGGCGCTCACGGTCGCCAGCTTGATCAGGGTCGAAGTGTTCATCGGGTCGGCTCCTTGGTGTTCATTCTGAGGACGGCGGCCTCAAGCTTGGCTATATCGATGGTCAGCTAGACTGCGGCGCCGCGTCGCGCCAGACGCGATAACGCACAGTTTATGGGAATGGCTCCGCTCGTGATCTCACGAAGCCGTAACCCCGTCACGCCGGGCAGGAATCCGCGCCCTGACCGATGCCCAGGCTGGCCGGCGGCGCATCCAGCAGACCCGACCAGGCCGGGTCCGACCCACGCCCGTCATAACCCGCCTGCGCCACCACCCGACCCGACAGGTCGACGGTCCACAGCCGCGTGTCGCCGCCGGGGCTCTGACGCGCAAAGGCGATGTAGCGCCCGTTCGGCGCCCAGGACGGCCCCTCCTCGAAGTAGCTGGAAGACAGGATGCGCTCGCCCGTCCCGTCCGACTTCATCACCCCGATATGGAAACGCCCGCCCGACTGCTTGGTGAAGGCGATCATGTCCCCGCGCGGGCTCCAGGCCGGCGCCGTATAGCTGCCGCCGCCGCGACTGATGGCGCGCTGGCCCGAGCCGTCGGCCCGCATCGTATAGAGCCTGGCCGAACCCGAGCGGTCCGAGGTGAAGACGATCTGGTTCCCGTCCGGGCTGAACGACGGCGAGGTGTCGATGCCGGGATCGGACGTCAGGCGCGACAGCTGGCGCGTGCGCAGGTTCATCACATAGACGTCGGTATTGCCGCCCCGGATGATCGAGAAGGCGATCTTGGTCCCGTCGTTCGAGAAGCGCGGCGCCAGCACCTGCCCGTCGAACTCGCCCAGGCTTTCGCGGCGCCCGGTCGACAGATTGTAGAGGTAGATGCGGCTGTAATCCTTGCCCAGGGCCACATAGGTGACTTCGTCCGGGTTGGACGCCGAGAAGCGCGGCGACATGATCACCTCGTCGCCCTGGGTCAGGAAGACGGGGTTGTAGCCGTCCTGATCGACGATGGTCAGACGCGACAGCTTGTTCAGCTGGGTGCCGCTCTCCGACACGAACAGGACGCGCGAATCAAAGAAGCCCGCCTCGCCCGTCATGCGCTGATAGATGACGTCGGAAATCTTGTGCGCAATCCGGCGCCACTGCTCCGACGTGGCGGTGAACTGATAGCTGACCAGCTGGCACTGACGATAGGGATCATACAGGCGGAAGCCCACGTCCACCCGCCCGTCGGCGCGCGGCGTCACCCCGCCGTACAGCACCGCCTGCGCCCCGATGGTCGTCCACTGCGGAAAGTTCGGCGCATTGGCCAGGGTCAGCCCGGTCTCGATGAAGCTGGCCGGGTTCAGGGGATCAAAGAACCCCGACCGTTTCAGGTTGCCGCTGATGACATTGGAAATCTGCGGCCCGTTCTGGCCGGTGAAGGGCACGACGGCGATCTGCAGCGGACGCAGCACGCCCTGATCAATCTCGACCTCGACCGGCCCGGTCTGCTGCGCCGGCATGGTCGGCTGCGTCTGGGCCGTCGCCGGCCCCGCCATCAGGACCACGGCGGCCGAGGCGAGAAGAAGATGCAGACGCATAGGGAACTCCCAGAAGTTGGACGGCTCGTCGGTCCTTATCGCCAGACCGTATGACAAAAACCAGCTTGTGGCGGACAAGCTTGCCCCTGAATGGGGCGACTTTCAGACTTTAACGCCACCGCCGCTCGATCCTCCCCCGTGAACGGGGGAGGGGGACCGCCGCAGGCGGTGGAGGGGGCGGCTACAGACGCATAGCTCAAGACGGATTCACGCCGCCCCGACACCCTGCCGTTGAGCCCGATCTCGCCCCCTCCAC